>DASTNU010000187.1:0-16232 GCA_035720605.1 Longimicrobium sp.
CGGAAAGCCCCGCAAACTGCGCGGGGCTTCAACTGCGCACGGTGGCTGTGGACGGGCCTTCTCACCTCTCACGATGCAGCTTCCACTGACTCGCCTCGCCACCGCGTTCCTGTCGATCCTGATTGCCGCCTCGTCCGCCGCGGCGCAGGGGCGGCCCAACATCGTCTTCCTCTTTTCGGACGATCACGCGGCGCACGCCATCTCCGCGTACCGGCAGCACCTGCCGTACGCCACGCCGCTGCCGCCCACGCCCAACCTGGACCGGCTGGCGCGCGACGGAATGCTGTTCCGCAACGCGTTCGTCACCAACTCCATCTGCGGGCCCGCGCGCGCCACCGTCCTCACCGGCCAGTACGGCCACCTGAACGGGGTGATGACCAACCGCGAGGCGCTACATCCCACGAACGTCACCTTTCCACGCCTGCTGCAGGGCGCCGGCTACAACACGGCGCTCTTCGGCAAGTGGCACCTGCGCAGCCAGCCGCAGGGCTTCGACCACTACGAGATCCTGCCCGGACAGGGGCCGTACTACAACCCCACCCTCGTCTCCGGGCGCGGCGACACGGCGCGCCATACGGGCTACACGCTGGAGATCGTCACCGGGCGGGCGCTGGAGTGGCTGCGGACGGGGCGCGACGGCGAGCGGCCGTTCCTGCTGATGCTGAACTTCAACGCGCCGCACCGCTGGTGGGACCCCGGCCCGCGCCAGCTGGGCCTGTACCGCGACACCCTCTTCGCCGAGCCCGCGACGTTCCGGGACGATGCGTCCGGCCGCGCCTCGCCCTCGCGCGACCCGGAGATGAAGGTGGCGCTGGACCTCTTCGACCGCGACCTCAAGCTGCAGGCGCCGGACAACCTGACGCCGGAGCAGCGCGCGGCCTGGGATGCGGCGTACGGCCCGGAGAACGCCGCCTTCCGCGCCGCCGCGCCCACGGGGGACGCGCTGACCCGCTGGCGCTACCAGCGCTACATCGCGGACTACGCGCGCGTGGTCTCCGCGCTGGACGACGAGGTGGGCCGGGTGCTCGACTTCCTGGACGAAACAGGGATGGCGGAGAACACGCTCGTGGTCTACGCGTCGGACCAGGGGTTCTTCCTGGGCGACCACGGCTGGTTCGACAAGCGGTGGATGTACGAGGAGTCGCTGCGCATGCCGCTGCTGGTGCGCTGGCCCGGCACCGTCGCGGCCGGCGCGGTGAGCCAGGAGCTGGTGATGAACCTGGACCTGGCCGAGACCTTTCTGGAGATCGCGGGCGTACCGGTGCCGCGCGAGATGCAGGGGCGCAGCCTCCTTCCGCTGCTGCGCGGTACCGCCCCGGCGGACTGGCGGAGCGCCATCTACTACCAGTACTTCGAATATCCCGGCTGGCACAGCGTGCGGCGGCAGTACGGCGTGCGCACGCAGCGCTACAAGCTCATCCACTACTACGAGGTCGGCGAGTGGGAGCTGTTCGACCTGGAGCGCGACCCGGACGAGCTGCGCAGCGTCCACGGCCAGGCGGAGTACGCGGCCGTCGTGACGGAGCTGGAGCGCACGCTGGCGGAGCTGCGGCGGCAGTACCAGGTGCCGGAGCACGATCCCGTGCCGTACCTGCCCTCCGACGTGCCCGCGGTGTGGCGCCGCCCCAATCCGCCCGCCGAGCACGTCCACCCGGGCGACCCGGGCCGCCCGTGAGAGGGTGTTGCTAGCCCCGGAGGCTGCGAAGCAGCGTTGTATTCCTGAAGGGAGCGCACACGAGTAACCCGAAATAACGCAATCGTTTGCGCGCGACCGGGTCCCGTGTGTGCTGACGTTGCACGCAACGCCTCCCTCAGGAAGACGATCGGCGCGCGAGGTTTAGCCAACATCCTCTCGGGAAGACACATCCTCCTGTCCCAGGTTCAGCATCTCCCTCTGAGATGCATCGGGTGGGGACTGGATCAGCCGGGAAGCCTTGCGGAGCCGTGAGCGCGCGCCCCATCATCCCCGCCGTCCCTTCCACCCTTTCCGCCGCAGCGACCTTTCCATGGACCGCAACCGCCTGATCGCCATCGCCGTCGGGATCGCCCTGGTGGCGTTCCTGCTCGGATTCCTGCCGCAGTGGACGCGCGCCAACGGCCTGAGCGACCAGCTGCGGGAAACCCGGCACGAGCTGCGGATGTCGCGCACCGAGGGGCAGATCGGCGCGGCGCTCACCGAGTCGCTGCGCAGCAACTACGAGCGCGCACGCCAGCTGATGGCGGAGGTGTTCGCCACCCTGCAGGCGGAGGCGCCCTCGCTGGCCCCCAGGCAGCGGACGGAGGTGGACGCCATCCTGGCCCAGCGCGACGAGGTGGTCACGATGCTGGCCCGCGCCGCGCCGGAGAGCGCGCAGCGGGTGATGCTCATCTACACGCGCTACCACAACGCCTTTCACCCGCAGGCGAGCGCGCTGACCACGTCCACCCCGTAGGCGTGCGGATCTGATCGATGAAAATGGAAGCGGCGGCTCCCGGTGCGGGAGCCGCCGCTTTCGTCAGGAGTTGGCGGCCGATCCCAGGGTGACGGCGGTGCCGCTGGCGCTCACCATCAGCATGCCGCCGCCCTGGCCCACGGAGATGGTCTCGTAGTCCAGGTCCACGCCGATGATGGCGTTGCCGCCACGGCTGGTGGCCTCCTGCACCATCTCGTTGATGGCGATCTGCTTGGCCTTGCGCAGCTCTTCCTCGTACGCCGCGGACCGCCCGCCCACGATGTCGCGGATCCCGGCGAAGAAGTCGCGGAAGATGTTGGCGCCCAGGATGGCCTCGCCGGTCACCAGCCCCAGGTACTCCTTGACTGGCTGGCCTTCCACTATCGTCGTCGTGGTGATCAGCATCTCTTCGTCTCCCTTGCTCGTCGTGATTCCCCGCCGCCCGGCACAGCCCTGCGCGCCGCGGGAGCGCAGGATACGCAACAGAAGCCACGGGAGATTCGCGCCCCGCGTTTGAGCGGCTGAAGCCGCCGCAACGACTGCGGAAAGCCCCGCAAACTGCGCGGGGCTTCAACTGCAATTCGTTACGCGACAACGGTTTGTCATCCTGAGGGAGGCGCCGCGCGATCCAGGGGTTCGCCCCTGAACTTTGGCGCCGACCGAAGGATCTACTCTCCCGTACGCGTGGTCAGCCAGCGCTCTACTGCGCCCGCTCCGGCAGCAGCTCGATGACGCTGGTGTACTCGCGCGTCTGGCGGGCGGGGCGCGGGCGTTCGCCCTCCAGGAGGCTCGTCTCGGTGCCGCTGAGCGTGCCGGAGCGCTCGCGGCGCAGCAGCAGGCCGGGCGCGGGGGCGAAGACGAAGCGGCCCCGCTCCATCCCCTCCAGCTCCGTGCGGACGGATAGCTCCTCGTCGATCTCCGACGTATGGCTCATCGCCAGGCGCGACTCCGTCGCCACCACCACGGCCGCCACTTCGTCCACGACGGTGTCGTGCACCACACGGTAGCGGGTGCTGCGCCGCCAGCGGCCGCGCGGCAGGTCCATGGAATCGGCGTCCGTCCACTCCAGCCCGGGCCGCAGCGGAGCCTCCGGCAGCACGGGAAGGAAGTCGATGAACTGCCACGCCAGCACGCTGTCGTACTCCACGTCCAGCGGCGGCGGCAGCGCCGGCGTCCGCAGCGTGCGCACGCGGCCGGCGGGGGCGACGGCCAGGACGAACCCGCCGCGCATCTCCGAGCCCGGGATCTCCAGCGACTCGTACGCGGCGCCGTGCTTGGAGCGTACGTCCAGTCCGCCGTACCAGGCCCGCGCCGTGTCGCCGCCCGTGAACGCCAGGCTGATCCGCGCGCGCTGCGCCTGCTCCGCGCGGCCGGGGCGGCCCTGGATCTGGACCGTCGCCTGCGCGGCGTGGTGGTAGTGCAGCGTGTCGCCAGGGGTGCGGGCATAGGCGGGCGCCTGCGCCGCGGCAGGCACGGAGGCCAGCAGCAGCGCCGGCAGACAGGCGCGCGTGAAGAGGATGCCGTACATCGCGGCGTGCCATCGCCAACGTGAACCAGGAGAACGAGATGCGCTCACAGCGGCCCATACGTACGGACGACGCGTCCGCCGCGTTTCCGGCGCGCGGGCCGCCCGGGATCAGAAGAGCGAGATCTGCTCGCCCAGGGTGGTGGGGTCCACCGGGCGCTGGCCCAGCAGCGCCTGCAGCTCGCGGGCGTTGGCGGGGCTGTGGCCGGCGAAGTGGTTGTTGAAGTAGCCGTACACGTCCGCGCCCGGCGCCTTCCGCAGCACCTCCGCCCAGGTGTGGATCTCCTCGCTCCGGTCGAACTGCAGGTGCGAGTAGTCGGTGATGTCGCGATTGGGGCCCATCCACCGCACGTAGTGAAAGTCCGCCGTGGGCCGTGCCGCCAGCTCCGTCATCGTCTCGCGCGGAATCCAGCGCCCGTCGCTGAGCGCCAGCGCGGTGCCCTGCTCCGCCAGCAGCGCCAGCAGGTCCGGCAGCGCGTCGGGCCGCATCCATTTGTGCTGGCGCACCTCCACCGCGAAGCGCAGGTCGCCGGGCAGCGCGCGGACGAACCGCTCCAGCGCGCCGAGCTCGTCGGGCGCGAAGTCCGGCCCCATCTGCACCAGGATGGGTCCCAGCTTGTCGCCCAGCTCGCGCGCGGCGTCCAGGAACTGCGCCACCACGTCGTCCGCGTCGCGCAGGCGGCGCTCGTGCGTCACCTCCTGCGGCATCTTGAGCGCGAAGGTGAACCCCGGCGGCGTGCGCTGCGCCCAGCCGCGCACGACCCTGGCGGCGGGGACGGCGTAGAAGGTGGAATCCACCTCCACCGTGTGGAACGCCTTTGCGTACAGGGACAGGAAGTCCGCCGGGCGCGTCCCCTCCGGGTAGAACGGGCCCACCCAGGCCGCGTAGTTCCACCCCTGCGTTCCGATCAGGATGCGTCCGGCCATGAGAGGTGTGGGGATGCGGGGGCGGAGGATGCGCAGCGCGTCTGCCGAAACGATAGGCGCCGCGCGTCCGAACGCAAGCGGATCGCAGCGGCTGAAACTCTGCGCCGCGGCCCTGCGTAGGGCACCCCCGTCACCGCCGACGCGCAATCAACGGACGTCAACGGAGTTTCCGAACATGAGCGACAAGAACACCTTCGAGACCATCCTCAAGTGGACGGTCGTCGTGATCCTGGCCATCGTCGCCCTCAAGGTGGTTGCCACCGTGCTGGGTCTCGCCTTCTTCCTGGGCGGGTTCCTGCTCTTCCGCATCCTGCCGCTGGTGCTGGTGGTGTGGCTGTTCTTCAAGGCGATCGAGTGGCTGCGCGGCAAGGACGGCCGCCCCGAGTCCACGCTGGACGTCTGACCTCTCGCCGCAGTCGGCGGGTGCGACAGGGCCCCGGGTTCACGCCCGGGGCCTTTTCGTGTCCCCTCTCAAAGAAAGCCTCACGCAGAGGAAGAGGAAACAGAGATTTCATGCTTCCTCTGCGTCTGTAAACCAGTCTGTAAAGATCTGGATCCACGAGAAGCCGCTACTCCTCGTCCTCGCCCAGGAACATGCGGCGGTAGCTGTCGAAGCGGGCGAAGTCGATCTCGCCGGCCTCGGCGGCGGTGCGGACGGCGCAGCCGGGCTCGTGCGTGTGCGTGCAGGTGGGGTAGCGGCACCCGCCCAGCAGCGGCTCGAACTCCGGAAAGTAGAACTGCAGCTGGTCGCGCTCCACCTCCCACAGCCCCAGCTCGCGCAGCCCCGGCGTGTCCGCCACCCATCCCCCGCACTCCAGCGGGATGAGCTGCGCCGTGACCGTGGTGTGCCGCCCCTTGTTCAGGGCCTCGCTGACGTGCGACACGCGCAGCCCCAGCCCGGGCTGTATCGCGTTCAGCAGGCTGCTCTTTCCCACCCCCGACGGACCCGTGAGCGCCGAGAGGCGCCCGCAGAGCGCCTCGCCGACGGCATCCACCCCGATGCCCTGCTTGACGGAGGTGTAGAGCAGGGGATAGCCGGCGCGCTCGTACGCGGCGAACATGGCGCGGGCGGCGTCCATCCCCACCCGGTCCACCTTGTTGACGATGATGAGGGGCGCGATGTCGCTGTCCGCCGCGATCACCAGGAAGCGGTCCAGCATGCGCAGGTGCGGGTCGGGATGCGCGGCCGCGAAGACGACGAGCACCTGGTCGACGTTGGCGACGATGGCCTTGGGGCGCGGCGCCTTTCCCGGCGCGCGCCGGGAAAGCACCGTGCTACGCTCGTGCACGCCCACGATCGCCCACACCGCTTCCTCCCCGGCGCGCTCCTGCTTCACGTCCACGCGGTCGCCGACGACCACTTTGGCTCCCGTGCGCTCGTCGCGCTTGATGCGGCCGCGCAGCACCGCCTCGATGACCCCGCCGGGCGTCTGCACCTCGTACACGCCGCCCAGCCCCTGGAGCACCGTTCCGCTCAGCATGATGGACCACATGGGATGAAAACGGCACGGCACCCTCCCGGGTGGGAAGGTGCCGTGCGGGATGACCGGGGCCGAGCCGCCATCAGGCCGCGAACGAGGCCAGCGCGTCGCCCATCTCGCCCTCGCGCAGCCGCTTGAGCGCGCGGTCGCGCAGCTGGCGAATGCGCTCGCGCGTGACCCCCAGGATGTCGCCGATCTCCTCCAGCGTGTGCTCGCGCCCGCCTTCCAGGCCGAAGTACAGCTTGAGGACCTTGGCGTCGCGCGGCTGCAGCGTGCCCAGCGCCTTGTCGATGCGCTCGGAAAGGAGCCGCTCCTCCACCTCCTCTTCCGTCTCGATGGCGCTCTCCGCCACGAAGCGGTCCATCAGCTGGCTGTCGTCGCTGTCGCCGATGGGCGCGTCCAGCCGGATCTCCGCGGCGTTCAGCGTCTGCAGGCTCTCCACGATGTCCACCGACAGCCCGGTGGCCTCCGACAGCTCCTGCGGCGAGGGGTCGCGCCGCAGCTCCTGCTTGAGGCGCTCGCGCTCGCGGAAGATCTTGGCCAGGTCGCTGGCGCGGTTCAGCGGCACGCGCACGCTGCGCCCCTGGTTGGCCAGGGCGCTCAGAATGGCCTGCCGGATCCACCAGACGGCGTAGGAGATGAACTTCACCCCCTGGTCCGGATCGAACTTCCGCGCGGCCGTCACCAGCCCCACGTTGCCTTCCTGGATGAGGTCCGCCAGGGAGACGCCTCGGTTCTGGTACTTCTTGGCGACGGAGATCACGAAGCGCAGGTTGGCCCGCACCAGCTCCGCCACCGCAATCTCGTCGCCGGCCTGCGCGCGCTTGCCCAGCTCGATCTCCTGCGCGGAGTTCAGCAGCGAGTGGGTGCTGACCTCCTTGAGGTACTGGTCAAGGCTGGACTGGTCTTCGGCCGCGACGGCGAAGCCCGCGTCCAGGCTGGGCGCCTGCCGCTTGCGCTTGCGAGTTCCCTTTCGCGTCGTGGTCGCCATGTCCGTGTCTTTTCTGCTCATCGCCGTCAATCCGCCGCGCCCCGCGGGAAGACGGCGCGAACCAAGGTTTTTATGCAAAAGGTCTGCCGGGTGGAAACAAAGCCGCCCGGCGCGGGTGGCGTCGGGCGGCGGCTGGTGCGCGTGCACCGGGAACCGGATGCTACGCGCGCGCTGAGCCGCCCCTCCCGGCGCCGGTCGCCCTCATGGGCACGCCGAGCCATGCCTGGATGCATCCGGGCAGGTCTGTGCAGGCGTGATACAGGGCGAACGCCATCGTCTTGAAACGAGCCAGTGGTTGTACGTGTGACCGCCCGGGGGCGGATCAGGGGCGCACAAGGTACCGCGCGCACCGGCGCGAGTCAACGGTCTCGTCGTGCACCTTTTCCGCGCCGCCCCCGGGCGGGCACTGCTTCGTACGCGCAGGCACCCCCATTGTTCCCGTCCATTCCCTCCCCCCGCGGCGCGCCGGGGAAGGGTGATCCGCCGCCCGTCCGGACGGTCAGTGCGCCTCGTCCGCGCCGCTGCGGAAGCCGTAGTCGCCGCCGCGCACTGCGTACTCGGGCGTGCCGCCGCGCAGGACGTAGTCGTCGCCGCGCATCTCCAGATCGCCCGCGCGGACCCCTGCCTCGCCGCCCGCCAGGCCGCGGGGCGGGTAGCCGCCGCGCACCTCGTCCTCCAGCTCCGCCTCCACCCGGGCGCCGCGCCGCCGCGAGCCGCCGGCGAGGGCCAATCCCAGCGCCGCGCCCGCCAGCAGCAGCGCGCCCAGCGGGTGGATCGCCGCCCTGGTGTACAGGCTGGTGGGCTTCACCATCCCGTCGTAGTCGCCGCGCATGCGGCCGTCGCCCAGCGGGGGCTGGTACAGCGTGTCGCGCCGGGCGGGCGGCGCCGGCTCGTCGCTCTGCTGGGCGCTGAACAGGCTGCGCTCCATCACGCGGTCCGTCAGCCGCGGCGCCACCATCCCCATCATCGCCAGGGCCCGTCCCCCGCCGCCCACGGTGATGGCGCGCCGGGGGTGCGCCGCGCAGTGCAGGATCGCATCCGCCACGGTCTCCGGACGGTACACCGGCGGCGGGAAGGTGGGCTCGCGCTCCATGAGGTTGCGCGCGTGCCGGGTATACGGCGTATCGATGGACGCGGGTTTCACCAGCGTGACGGCGACGGGTGCGCCCTCGTGCTCCAGCTCCATCCGCAGCGCGTCGGTGAACGCCTTGACGGCGTGCTTGCTGGCGCTGTAGTGCCCCTGCAGCGGGATGGCGCGGTCGGAGACCACGCTGCCGATGTTGATGAGCGCGCCCCCGGCCTGCCGCAGGTAGGGCAGGGCGGCCAGCGACCCGTTCACCGTGCCCCAGTAGTTGGTGTCGAACAGGCGGCGCGCGTCTTCCGGCGGCACCTCTTCCATGTGGCCGTAGATGGAGACGCCGGCGTTGTTCACCCAGGTGTCGAAGCCGCCGAACTCGCGCAGCGCCGTCTCGACGATGGCGCGCACGTCTTCGGGATTCCCGACGTCGGCGCAGCACCACGCGGCCTCGCCGCCTTCCGCGCGGATCTCCGCCGCGATGCGCTGCAGCGACGCCTCGTCCCGCGCCGCCAGCACCACGCGGGCGCCCGCCCGCGCCGCGGCCCGGGCGGTGGCCAGCCCGATGCCGCTGGAGGCGCCGGTGACCACGATGGCCTGGTCCCGGACCGGCTTGAGCCTGATCTGCATACGTTCCCCTCCCTCTCGCTGGGCCTTTCGGTGGGGGCGGGAGGGGATGCAATAAGAGTGCGTGAGTGCGAGAGGGAAGGGGTTAGGCGTCGATGGGCCGGCGCCGCGTCCGGCGGTTGAAACCGCTGCTGCAACGTCACGAAGTGCGCCTGCGCGCACTGCACCGCCGCCGTCTCCCGCATGAGCCATCTCCCTCTCCCGCGCGGTTTGCGGGAGAGGGGCCGGGGGTGAGGGGGTCCGCGCGAAGCGCGGCGCTGTTGCGGTTCGCCCCTTCCCTCTGTGGGTAGAACCTTCACGGGCGGTCGACGACGCCGCGGTAGGGGTTGTGCCAGCCGTCTTCCGTCCAGTAGATGACCAGGCCGCACCGGCCGGAGTAGCGGCGGTACTCCGGCGGCACCTCGTGGTCTTCGCGGTACACCTCCACCGCCACCACGTCGGTACGGCGCAGCGTCTCTTCCAGCTCCACCCAGCGCGGCCAGCCGCCGTAGTAGGGAAGACCGTTGACCAGGTTCACCAGGCAGCGCCGGCCAAGGCGGGTATAGGGGCGCCGGTACCCCTGACGCCCGGTCACCAGCTGCAGCTCGATGTCGGGCACGGACCGCAGCAGCTCGCCCGGCCACCGCGCGGGGATCTGCGCCACGTAGGCGGAATCCAGGTAGATGCCGCCGCCGGCCAGGCGCCGCCGCTCGAAGGTCTGCCGCCCCACCTCCCGCCGCCCGCGCTCGGCGCCCACGACGGTGACGGTGTCCAGCTCCAGCGGGCGCGCCTGCATCCGCAGCCCCACCGCCGCCTCTCCCGCGGCGCCCACGTCCGCCATCTCCATCGCGGGGGCGTAGCCGGTGCGGGTCGCGCGCACCGCGTAGCGCCCGGGCTGCGGGATCTGCAGCGCGACGCCTCCCTGCGCGTCGCTGAACCCGGCGCGCACCAGCTCGCCGGCGGCGCCTTCCACGCGCACCATCGCGCCTGCCACCGGCGCGCCCGTCGCCGCGTCGGCCACGGAGACGCGCACGGTCTGCGCGGCCGCGGGCGCGGCGGCCAGCGAGAGCAGGCAGAGCCAGCATGCGGCGCGCGGTCTCGTCACCTCACCACCCGCGTCGGGTCCAGTAGACGGTCATCCCGCAGCGCGGCTGGGCGTACCGCCGCAGCTCCCGTGGAATGTCACCGGGCACGTAGTAGACCTCCACGCCCACCATGTCGCGGGGACGGTACCAGAAGTCGATCCGGTCGTGCCCAGCGCTGCATCGTTCGGGCCCACCCGCACCATCGCGCCGGCCACGGGGGTCCCGTCGCCGCGTCGGCCACGGAAACGCGCACCGCCTGCGCCGCCGCCGGCGAGGCGGCCGGCAGGAGCAGGCAGAGCCAGCCTCCGGCGCCCGTCCTCATCCCCTCACCACCTGCGGCGCGTCCAGTAGACGATCATCCCGCAGCGCGGGTTGGAGTACTGCCGCAGCTCGCGGGGGATCTGGCTGGGCACGTGGTAGATCTCCACGCCCATGAAGTCGCGCGGGCGGAACCAGAAGTCCATCTGGTTGTGCCCGTACTCCGCGTCGAAGGCGCTCAGCCGCGGCGGCTCGCCGTCGATGAGCGGGGTGTAGCACCCCCATCCCCGCGTCCCCACCGGCACGCGGGGCCGCAGGCGTCCCGCGCATCCCATCTTGCTGCTGGTCGGCGGACACTCGGTGGGAAGCACCATCAGGTCCGGGACCCCGTTGAGCATGTCGCCCACGTAGGTGAGGTGGTAGCGCTGCGCCAGGTACGCGGGATCGAGAAAGACGCCGTCCTGCGACCGGCTGCGGCGCAGAAAGGCGTCGCGGCCGCGCTCCCCGCCCTCGCCGGGGACCATCACCAGCACGGTATCCAGGATGAACGGGCGCGCGCGCAGCCGCACCACCAGCGCCGCCTCGCCCGTGCCCACCCGCAGCGGGGCGCTCCCCTCCTGGTACCCGGCGCGGCGCACGGTGACCTGGTAGTCGCCCGCGGGAACGCGCAGCCGCACCGTGCCGTCGGACTGCGTGAAGCCGGCGCGCACCATCACGCCGGCCGCGTTCTCCATGCGCACCATGGCCGCGCTCACCGGCGCGCCGCTCTGCACGTCGCGCACGGAAACGCTCACCGTCTGCGCGGCCGCCGCGCCCGCGGCGAGCGGAAGGAGCAGGGCAGCGGCGGCCGGCGCAAGGCGCCGCGGCGATCCGTCCGGACGGGAAAGGATGGATGAAGGAGGCATGGGCAGCCTGGAGCAGGGATGAATCTGCGGCGGCGCCGGTGTGCTGCCTTGCGCCGCCCGCGGGGTACGGCAAGATTTGCAAACTGCAACCGTTGCAGCGGATGACGGTGCCGCCGCCCGGCCAGGGCATGGATGCCCGTAAATCCATCCCGTTGTGGATCAAGAGGATGCGCATCCCCGCCGCGGGCGGCATCCGCATTGCCTTCGCGGTTGATGCACCCCCCACGTCCGCCTGCCAGGAGATCCAGCCTTGTCCGCGTTCCGCCTGCCCATCCTCTGCCTTCTCGCGCTCGCCGCCTGCGGCGGGGGCAGTCCCACGGACGACGGCGGCGGCGAGGAAGCGCCGGGACTGGGGCCGGGCGCCAGTCTGAACGGACGACGCCCGTTTCCTTCTGACAATCCGTGGAACCAGGACGTCTCCGGCGAGCCCGTCGATCCCAGTTCGGCGGCGCTGATCGCGGCGTGCGGGGCGGACCGCGGCCTGCACCCGGACTTCGGCACGGTGTGGAACGGCGCGCCCAACGGCATTCCCTACGTGGTGGTGTCGGGCTCGCAGGCGCGGGTGCCGGTCACCTTCGGCTACGACGACGAGAGCGATCCCGGTCCCTATCCCGTTCCCTCCGACGCGCCGGTCGAGGGCGGTCCCAACGGGACGGGCGACCGGCACGTGCTGGTCGTCGACCGGGACAACTGGAAGCTGTACGAGCTGTACGACGCACACCCGGTGGACGGGGGACGCAGCTGGACGGCGGGGTCCGGTGCCGTGTTCGACCTGAGCAGCAACGCGCTGCGGCCGGCGGGGTGGACGTCGGCGGACGCGGCGGGGCTCCCGATCTTTCCCGGGCTGGTGCGCTACGACGAGGTGGTGGAGCAGAAGGAGATCCGCCACGCGCTGCGCTTTACCTGCCCCGTGACGCGGCGGGCGTACGTAAGCCCCGCGCGCCACTTCGCCAGCAGCCGCACGGACGCCGGCCTGCCGCCGATGGGAATGCGGGTGCGGCTGCGGGCGGACTTCGACGTGTCGGGCTATCCCGCCAGCGTGCAGGTGATCCTGAACGCGATGAAGCGATACGGGATGCTGCTGGCGGACAACGGCAGCGGGTGGTACGTGAGCGGGGCGCCCGACCCGCGCTGGAACGACGAGGAGCTGGCCACGCTGCGCAACGTGCGCGGCCGCGACTTCCAGGTGGTGCGCATGGGGACGATCGTCACGAATTGAGGTGACCACGGGTCAATTGTGTCCGGCCAGCCCTACGGACGATTGACATCGCCACAACAACACGCTGTCCGCCTTTCGCGGACACGGGACGGGCAGGCTCACGGCGAGGCGCGGGCTCAGGTGACGAATCGTTGTTTCCTTGTGTTGTGCCCGGCGGCGCATCACCTTGCCGGCCGTCGCGGTCATGCAGCCACATCCATCCTCATCCCACCCCACACCAAATCCCATGCGGAAGCTGATCACGGCGGGTGCGCTGGCGCTCGCCTTTCCCGCGAGCGTGTACGCGCAGGAGCCGGATTCCACGCCGCGGCTGACCTTCGGCGCGTTCGTGGACACGTACTACGCGTACGACTTCGGGCGGCCGGAGTCGCACGACCGCGCGTTCACCACGCAGGCGGCGCGGCACGACGAGCTCAACGTGAACCTGGCGCACGTGGCGGTGCAGTACGCGTCGCCGGCCGCCCGCGCGCGGCTGGCGCTGCAGGCCGGCACCAGCGTGCAGGTGAACTATGCGTTCGAGCCGGAGGAGATCGCGGGGCAGACCAACCACCTGCCGCTCATCCAGGAAGCCACGCTGGGGGTGGCGGTGACGCCGTCACTGTGGATCGACGGCGGGATCTTGTTCTCGCACATCGGGAGCGAGAGCTGGATCTCCATCGACAACCCGGTCTACACGCGGTCGCTGCCTTCGGAGTTCGCGCCCTACTACCAGGCGGGCGTGCGGGCCACGTGGAGCGCCACGCCCGCGCTCACGGCGCAGCTCAACGTGTTCAACGGGTGGCAGGTGCTGGCGGAGAACAACGAGGACAAGGCGGTGGGGGTGCGGCTGGACTGGACGGCGTCGCCGGCGCTGGCCCTGTCGTACAGCAACTTCGTGGGCCGCGAGCCCCACGCCGACACCGGCGACCAGGACCTGCGCATCTTCCACGACGTCAGCGCCCGCTTCGCCCCCAGCCAGCAGACGACGCTGATCGCGACCGTGGACGTGGGGACGCAGGAGGGCGACACCTGGTACGCGGGGTCGATCGTCGGTCGGCACTGGATCACGCCCACGCTGGGGATCAACGCCCGCGTGGAACGCTTCGACGACGAGAACGGCGTGGTGGCGCCGGGGCTGCGTACCTGGGGCGCGTCGGTGGGGGCGGACGTTGCGCGCGGCGCGGCGATGTGGCGCACGGAGGCGCGCTTCTTCAGCGCCGACGACGCGATCTTTCCCGACCGCGACGCCGACGGCGGGTTCTCGGAGACGAGCACGGTGCTGGTGACGTCGCTGTCGATCCCGCTGCGCCTGTGATGACTCCCACGGGCCGGGAAGATCACGACGTCCAGCCCGCCATCAGCACGGGCGAGCAGATTCCCCAGTCGGCGCCCAGGCGATCTTGCCGCGGGCGAACTTCGGGGGCGCCTCCTTCGGAATGACAGGCTCGTGAAACGAGCCGCGGGGTGATTTCTCCGCGGCTCATTCCATCGTTGCTCCCGCGCGGGAAACGGTTCAGGGAATCGCGCCGGGCTTGCCGGCGATCCGCCGCAGGACGCCGGCCTGGCCGGCGTGGTACGACTGGTGGAAGAGGATGGTGGCCAGCAGCGACCGAACGGTCTCGGTAAGCTTGCCGCCGCTGTCCGGGCCGGGCATCGGCCGCTCCATCGCCTCGGGGGTGAGGGTGGCGAGGCCGGCCGCGAAGCGCTCGGAGGCCGTGTCCCACGCGGCCAGCAGCTCGCTGAGCTGCATGGCCTCCGCGGGGTCGGTGAGCGGAGGGGCGCCGCGGCGGTAGCGATGCAGCGCGTCGGTCCCGAGCACCGGCTGCTGCCCCACCAGCGGCAGCGCCTGGTCGTAGACGTGGAGCAGGTGGCCGAGAACGAAGTTCAGGCAGTTGCCGGCTGGCTGCGGCTGCACCAGGCTGTCCTCCTGGGTGAGCCCCTCGACGTTCACGCGCACCACCTGGTGCGCCACTCGCGCCTGGTGCTGAAAGACCTCGATCTCGCCCAGGGTCGCCGGCGCTTCCGTGGCCATGTACGCCTCCTCGTGTGGATATGCTACGATTTCGTACTATACGCATCCGTATAATGATCGGGATCCGTCATCCCGTCAAGGGTGGGTGGCGACCGCGGGTGGAAACGTCGTATCTTCCGAAATCGTAGCACCTGCATCCACGGAACAGTCATGGCCCTGCAATTCCTCTCGCCGCTGCACAAGGCGACGCGCCAGCTTTCGGTGTACCTGGAGGCGCTGCCCGGCGAGCACCGGCTCAGCCCGCCGGAAGGGCACCTGCTCACCTACCTGCACAGCTACGCGCCCGCGCCCATCGGCGAGCTGGTGCGGGTGTTCGGGATCAAGCAGTCCACCTTCACCAGCATGCTGGACCGCCTGGAGAACGCCGGCTTCATCCGCCGGGAGATGAATCCCGACGACCGCCGCTCGTTCCTCATCCACATCACCGAAGCGGGGCGCGCGCGGGCGCAGCAGGCCAACCACGTGCTGCTGGAGCTGGAGGACGCCATCCGCTCACGCGTGAGCGCGCGCGACGTGGAGGGTTTTCAGGCCGTGATGCGCGCCGTGGAGGAGACCACGCAGGTGCGGTTGCGGGAACGGTGAGCGACGGTGGGTGGATGAATCGAGTTGTGCGCTACGCTCGTATGACTGGCACTTCGACACACACGGATCGTGTGGGGTCGAGACAAAAGATACGGTCGAAATCAGTCGGCACCGCGAAGCCGACAGGCGCGGTTGGCGGACGCACCTCGAACTCGGCATTCAACCGGTCGAACACAACCAGCAGCCAGATCTCATCACAGACGACGCGATAAGCCTTCGTCTTACTTGCTTTGGCGAGAACGGTCCGGCAGATGTCCTCGGCATGCGCATGAAGTGGCCAGCCGAGCCCACCCGCATGCCACGTAGAGGATTCTTCCGCCGGGGCACGGTAGGCACTGAGCTTTTCGACTTCCGGTAGAAAACGCCCTCCGGTCATGTCGTCGAGCCCACTTCGCCGATACTCGATGAACCGGTGAGGACTGCCGAGAACGAAATCAGCAAGTTCCCGTGAGAGCTCGCGTGTACGCTTCTTGGTCAAAGCAGGATAGTGACGGAAGACCACAAGTACGTGCATCGGCCTACCACCACGAGCTTCATAGGCATTTCGCGCCAAAGACATTGTCTGGTGCTGTAAACCCTCCTGCTCATTTTGGACCGGCAACCCATCTTTCTTCTCGGGTGAATAGCGTGTCACCTCAATCCCCACCTGGGTATGCCCGATCCGGCCCAAGAAATCTGGCTTGTCGCGATGCTCAAAATCACCGAGTGGCAAATCCGGCCTGGCCTCTCGAAATGCTTCGAAGTAGCGCGCCTCTACTTTCTGGTTACTTCGCATGGCAACGTTGAACTCGCATGACAGGAGGGAACGACAAAGATCCCGTCACCGCGCCAGGTTGACGTTGACGTACTCGTCCTCGCCGGTGACGTCGCGGACGACGTGGGCCTGCAGCCAGGCGGGGACGGGGGCGTCGGCATCTGCGGAGGGGAGCTCGACCTCGGCGAGGACCAGGCGGCGGCCGCGGAAGCGGTCGATCTCCCACGTGAGCGCGCCCTCCCGCACCCTGAAGCGCAGCTTGCGGATGCGGCGGCCGGCGGTGAGCGGCCACAGGCGGCGGAAGACGGCCTCGTCCGCCTCTTCCTCCACCTCCGTGCGGGTGATGCCGGTGCCCAGCTTGACCGTGCGGTAGTAGCGGGC
>DASTNU010000188.1:0-2442 GCA_035720605.1 Longimicrobium sp.
GGTGCGCGTGCGGATGGGGTCGATGGCGACGAGGCGCGCCCCCCGCTCCCGTGCGCGGCGCAGCGCCGGCCACAAGTGCGGGTTGCTGGTGAGGGTGTTGGTGCCCCAGAGCAGGATGAGCCGCGCCTCCTCCGCCTCCACCGGCGTGGGGCCCATGCGGTCGCCGTAGGTGACGCCCCATCCCACGCTCCCCGCCGTCGCGCAGATGGTGCGGTCCAGCAGGCTGGCGCCGATGCGGTGGAAGAAGCGCCGGTCCATCGACTCGTTCTGCACCTTGCCCAGCGTGCCGGAATACGAGTAGGGGAGGATGGCCTGCGGGCCGTGCTCGCCGTGGCGGACCTCGTTCAGCCGCCGCGCGATGTCGTCCAGCGCCTCGTCCCACGTCGCCGGCTCGAAGCGCCCCTCGCCCCTGGCGCCGACGCGCCGCAGCGGCACCGTCACCCGGTCGGCGTGGTAGGTGCGCTCCACGTAGCGGTTCACCTTGGTGCACAGGAACCCCTGCGTCACCGGGTGGTCGGGGTCGCCCTGCACCCGCACCGCGCGGCCGTTCCGCACGTGCACCAGCATGGCGCACGTGTCCGGGCAGTCGTGCGGGCACGCCCCGCGCACGACGCCGGTCTGGATGAGCGGTAGGGAGCCGATCTGGATCACTCGTCTTCCATCCGGTAAAGCCAGTAACCCCACTCCCGGCTGAAGTGGGCGACCGCATAAATGTAAATGTGATCCGGCCGGATCACATAGTTGATCGAGTAGGGGAATCCTTTCAAGAACTTGCGCCGCGTACCGTGCAAGCTGGGATGGCCGCTCTCGGGGTACTCCAGGATCGTCTGGATGACGTGCCAGGCTTCTGCTTCGAACGCCTCGCCCTGCGATTCAGAATCCTGGTCGTAGAAGTGGACTGCTTCCCCGAGTTCGGCCTCCGCCTCAACGTGGAAGTGAGCGCGCATGCCGACGCGCCCTCAGCTTTGCAAACACCTCTTCTGCAGGAATCGTTTTCGCCGTGCCCGCTTCGATCTCGTCGATCCGGCGGTTCATCTCAGCCTCCCAGGCCGGATCATAGCCTAGATTTCCGGTGAGGCTCGCAATCAGACGGTCGGCGAGTTCTGCCCGGGCATCGGCAGAAATCTGTAGCGCTGCAGAGGCAAGCTCGCTGGCGGTCGGGGTTTCAAACTCATCTGCGAGCGCCTCGTCCGCGTCAATCAGGTGCATCTTCCCCGCACGCACCAGTTCCATCCGCCGCTCCGCCTCATCGAGCCAGGCCTGGCGAATGGCTGGATTGCGCGTACGCCTCGCGCTCAGCCTCGCGATCAGCTCCTCCCGGTCGTCCTCGGGGAGGGCGAGGATTACGGCTTCGATCTCGTCGATGCTCATCTTGCCCTTTCGTTCTCCTGGCATGGGGTGCGGCTCCAAGATAAGGTGAACGAGGTGGACAGTCCAGACACCAATAGGGACGCGCTTATTGTGCCAGCCGCGCGCCCGCCCACAGGCCGAAGACGACGGCGAGCATCGCGGTCAGCAGGCTGGCGCCGACGTACGCCGCCGCCATTCCGTACGCGCGCATCTCCAGCATGCCGACGGTCTCGAAGCCGAAGGTGCTGAAGGTGGTCAGCCCGCCGCAGAAGCCGACGGCGACCAGCGCGCGCAGGTGGTGCGGGTCGTCGCGGGCGACCAGGGCGAGCACCAGGCCCAGGACCAGCGAGCCCGCGACGTTCACCCAGAAGGTGTGCCAGGGAAAGGTCCCCGCGCGCGGCGGGCCCAGCGCCTGCCCCGCGGCGTAGCGCAGCAGCGAGCCCGCCGCGCCGCCCACGGCGACGTAGAGCCAGGACACGTCAGGGGATCGGCGCGCGGTTGTTGGAGCGGTCCGCGTCGATCAGAACCCACTCCGGGTCCAGTACCGCCTCGGAGGGCCGCGCGCCGGTGACGATCTCCACCGTCTGCCGCCGCTCGCGCGAGTCCAGCGTCCGCGTCAAATCGCCCACGCGCAGCACCACGGGCATCCACGCCTCGCCGGCGCGCACCACCTCCACCCGCGTGCGCCAGCGGCCGCCCGCCTGCCGCGTGGTCGCGCTCGCGATCCCGTAGTCCAGCCTGTCCGTCCGCTGGATCCACTGGGCGAAGAACCAGTCCAGGTCGCGCCCGCTCACCTCTTCGGCGACGGCCTGGAAGTCCGCGCCGGTCACGTGGCGCAGCCGGTGGCGTGCGTAGAAGGTGTGCAGGATCCTCCGGAAGGCGTCGTGCCCCACCATCTCGCGCAGCATGCGGAAGACGGCGGACGCCTTCGTGTACGTCATCGCGCTGTAGATGCGCGGCGAGGAGAACGCCGCGCCGGGCTGGCCGACCACCTCCGCGGAGTCCGTCCGCTCCAGCCGCTCCAGCGTCTGCATGGTGCCGCGCCAGACGTCGCTCTCGCCCTTCATCTCCCGGTACCAGCTGCTCATGAAC
>DASTNU010000189.1:0-2742 GCA_035720605.1 Longimicrobium sp.
TCCGGCGCGGACCACTCCACCTCGCCCCCGCCGATCCAGAAGTACGGCCGCCCGTTGGGGTCTACCGCCTGGGTGAGCGAGTCGATGTATACGCGCCGCGCCAGCCGCGTCACCTGCACCCCCTTCACCTCCGACGCGTCGATCGGCGGCAGGTTCACGTTCAGCAGCGTCTCGCGGGGGAACTCGCCCGGGCGGGTGAGCTGGGGAAGGAGCGTTTCCAGCAGCGGCCCGTAGCTCTGCATGTGCTGCGACTCGCGCCCCGCGTAGGAAACCGCGATGGCGGGGATGCCCAGGATGGTGGCCTCCATCGCCCCGGCGACGGTGCCGGAGTAGAGCACGTCCTCGCCCATGTTGGCGCCGTGGTTCACGCCGCTCAGCACCAGGTCGGGCCGCCGGTCCAGCAGCGCACCCACCGCCAGCGCCACGCAGTCGGTGGGGGTGCCGTCCACGTGGTGCACGCCGTCGCGCACGCGCCGCGCGCGCAGGGGAAAGTGCATGGTGAGGGAGTGGCTGGTGGCGCTCTGCTCGCGGTCCGGGGCCACCACGTGCACCTCGCCCAGCGTGCGGGCCGCCGCGGAAAGGAGCGCGATCCCCGGCGCGAGGTATCCGTCGTCGTTGGTGCAGAGGATGAACATCCGCTCTTCGTTCCGGATCGATTTCCGATGATGGCGGGGCCGCTCCCGACCGGCCCCTTCCCGCTCGTTCCTCGCGGAGAGGGGGAGACAGGCAGGTGGGCTTCGAGTCCGAGCCGTTGAGGTCAGGCATCCTGCCGCCCGCGGAGGGCCCCCTCCCCCCAACCCCCTCCCCCGCTTCGCGGGAGAGGGGGAGTTGGCTTCCGCGCGAGAAGGCGGCGTTACAGTGCGCGCAGGCGCACTTCGCGACGTTGCAGAAGCGGTTTCAACCGCCGGGTGAGGGCCCGCCCCACATGCACGGACCGGACGCCCCCACGCACTCACGCACTCACGCACTCACGCACTCACGCACTCACGCACTCACGCACTCACGCACTTCAGTTCACACCGAGCCGTAGTTCTCCTTCTTGAACACCCCCGCCGCGCCGACGACCCCCGCCGTCCCCGGCAGCTCCGCGGGGACGATGCGGCAGCACTCCTGCGCGCTGCGAAAGGCGCGGCGGCGAACCTCGGCGCGCAGCGGCTCGAACAGCGTGTCGCCCGCGCGCGTCACGCCGCCGGCGATCACCACCATCTCCGGGTTCAGCACGTTGATGATGCTCGCCACGCCGGCGCCCAGGAACTTGGCGGTGTCCTTCATCACCTCCGCCGCGTATGCATCGCCCAGCACCGTGGCCTCGTAGATGATGGCGGCGGTGATGTCCTCCAGCTTTCCGCCCACCATGTCCACCAGCACGGTCTCCGCCCCCGCCTCGATCCCCTCCACCGCCCGCACCGCGATGGCCGGCCCGCTGGCGTACTGCTCCAGGCACCCGTAGTTGCCGCACTTGCAGCGGCGCCCGTTGCTGTCGATGGTCATGTGGCCGATCTCCCCCGCCACGTCGCTGCAGCCGTGGTAGATCTGCCCGTTGAAGACGATCCCGCCCCCGATCCCCGTCCCCAGCGTCAGCCCCACCAGCGTGTCCACGCCCCGCCCGGCGCCCAGCCACCACTCGCCGTAGGTGGCGCAGTTCGCGTCGTTGTCCAGCGTGCAGGGCAGCTTTACCTGGTTGCCCACCAGGTCGCGCAGGGGAAAGTTGCGCCACCCCAGGTTGGGGGTGTTGATGACCGTCCCCGTCTTGCGGTCCAGCGGCCCCGGCGAGCCGATCCCCACCCCCGCCACCGCGCCGCGCGTGGTCCCGTGGGCGGAGGTGACCTCCTGGATCGCCTCCTCCACCATCCCCACGATGCGGTCGACCACGAACTTGGCGCCGCGCTGGCTCTCGGTGGGGAGCGTGCGCAGCCCCATCACGTCGCCGCCGGCGATCGGCACCAGCCCCACCACGATGTTGGTGCCGCCGAGGTCCACCCCGACGATCCACTTCTTCTCGGCCGTTCCAGGCGTCATGTGCCGTCTGCTGTCGGGTTCCGCGGAGATCGGGCTGGCGGTGTGAGGGACGCGGCAACCTAACACGCCCCGCGAGGGCGAGAAAGTACGCCCTGGTGCTGCTGAACCTCGCGCCGGCAATCGCTTTCCCGAGGGAGGCGCCGGACGTAACTCAAGTACGCACGGCACTTTAGCGCCGGCGGAAGGATCTTGCTGGCAGACCCGCGGGGGCTGAATTCCTGCCGCCGCGCCTGCCCCTCGCTGACGGAGAGAGGATCCTTCGGTCGCGCGCAAGCGATTGCATTACTTTGGGTTACTCGTGTGCCCTCCCTCAGGGAAACAACGCTTCCTGGGCCCTGGCAACGCCCGCTCCAGGGGCGGACGGCCCATCGGCCCTATCCCACCCGCGTCACCCGCACCTCGGGATCCGGCTGCAGTTCCGCGATCCCCCGCCGCGCGCGCGTCTGGCGGGTGCGGCGGATGGTCTCCAGGATCTCGCGGTTGTGGCGCATCCCCTCGGGATCCTTGTACGGCCGCTCGTGGTGCAGGTGCATGCAGACCGCCCGGTGCCGCACCTGGATGCCGCGCACCCCCAGGTTCACCAGGCGGTAGCCCACGGCGCGGTCCAGCCCGCCGTAGCCCATCTCCATGTCGAAGCCGTTCACCTCCAGCATCGCCTCGCGCCGGACGGAGGCGTTGTTCCCCGCGAAGAGCGGCGCGGTGGGCGTCAGGCGGTCCAGCGCC
>DASTNU010000190.1:0-5068 GCA_035720605.1 Longimicrobium sp.
CCCGGGCCCGATGGACGCCCCCGGCCCGCGCTGGAGCGCCACCGCGGGCGCGTATCGGCGGCTCCGCGACATGACCTCGTTCCGCCCGCCGCTGCAGTGGGAGCTGGGGTACGCGCTGGGCGCCGCGCTGGGCGGCTACGACGTGCGCGACTACTACGACGCCCTGGGCGGGGAGGCGTTCGCCACGCGGCGCAGCGGCGCGTGGACGGCGCGGCTGGGCGGGCGGGTGGAGGCGCAGGACTCCGTCTCGCGCAACACCACGGGGTACCTGTTCGGCACGGCGTCGGACTTTCCCGGGGTGGCGCCGGCGGAGCCGGGGACGCACGCCGCGGTGGAGGGAACGCTGCGCTACGCGCGCGGGACGGGCGCGTTCGGCGTGGGGGGCGGATTGATCGCGCAGCTCACGGCGGACCAGGGCTTCGGCGACTTCGGCGTCACGCGGGCCACGGCCCTCCTGTCCACGCGCTTTCCCTCGCGCTACCTCACCCTCATCGCGCGCGGCGACGCGGGAACGGTCATCGGCGAGGCGCCGCCGCAGTTCCTCTTCCGCTTCGGCGGCATCGAGGGGCTGCGGGGATACGCGCGAAACGAGTTCGGCGGCAGCACGGCGGCGCTGGGCCGCGCCCGCCTTCTCCTCCACCTGCCGCCGTACGGGCAGGAGCCGCTCTTCCGCGCCGGCCTCTTCCTCTTTCCGCCCCTGCGCCCGGCGCTGGTGCTGTCGGGCGACGCGGGGTGGACGCGGGTGAGCGACGACTCCCGCCCCTCGCTGCTGCGCCTGGGCGCGGCGGAGACCGACGGGGTGCGCTACTCGTACGGGGTGGGGCTCAGCCTGTTCGAGGACGCCCTGTCGGTGGAGTACGTGTGGCCGGGCGACGGCGGCGAAGGGCGGTGGTACACGGGATTCGTGGCATACTTCTGACGTCCGCCCCTTGCGGTCCGCCGCCGCGGAGACGATATCGGCGGGAGAGCAAATCCACAGCATCCAGGACCGGAGCCGGACATGTCTTCCATCAACCGACCCCTCGCGGGACCCGTGCTGGCCTTCGACCTCGCGGAGCAGATCGCCGCCCTGCGCTCGGAGGAGCCGTACAACCGCAGCGGGCGCGCGGGGCGCACGCTGGCCAAGAGCGGCCGCTTTCGGCTGGTGCTCACCGCCATGGCGCACGGAAACGTGATCGCCACGCACCAGGCGGACAGCCCCATGACGCTGCAGGTGGTGGAGGGCGCGCTCACCTTTCGCACCAACGGCCAGGAGTACGCCATGACCGCCGGCCAGGTGCTCTTCTTCGGCCCCGGCGAGGCGCACGACATCCGGGCCACGGAAGAGAGCGCGCTGCTGCTCACCCTCTCCGCCGTGGGCGACGACTTCCGGCCGGACGAGGGCGTGAGTGCGTGAGCTCGTCAGCGCGTGAGTGGCCGATGGGGCAGCCCGGGCGGTGGCGTCCGGGCTGTCGCGTATCCATTCGCCGGGTCGCGCACGGACATTGCCGCATCCGGCGTGCGGGGGGAAAGAAACCCAGTGATCCGCTCCACCTGATCCGATGATCCACCGCTCCCTGGTCCACCTCTGCGCCGCCGCGCTCCTGCTCTCCGCGGGCGTGTCCGCGTGCAGGAGCTCGCCGACGGACCCCAGCCGGCCGCGCAGGTTCACCGTCACCTTTCTGGGTGTGCCGCAGGACGCGACGGGATTTTCGCCGCGGGCGGTAGATGCCGGGCGCGTGGTGGGTGTCGCGCTCGGCAGCACGACGGTGTGGGCGGCGCAGTGGCTCAACGGATCGTTCACCCGCATTGGCCCCGCCGCGCCCGCGGGGTGCCACACGGAGCCGCTGGCCGCGCGCGGCGTGTTCACCGTGGGGCAGGTGGTCTGCACGACGATGGGCGTTCCCGCGGGGCAGCCGGTGGACGTGTACGGGTGGGCCGCGGGCATCGCGGTGCCCGCGCGGCTCTTTCCGGAGCCGTACACCTTCGTGGGCGTGAACGGCAGCGGCGGCATCGCGGGCACCATCAACCCCGCCGCGCAGTTCCCGCAGGCACAGCGCCGGGCGTTCGTGCTGGTGGGGGGCGCCGCGACCGTCCTGCTGCCGCCGGACGCCGTCGCCAGCGAGGCGGTGGGGATCACCAGCGCCGGGCAGGTGGTGGTGACCGCGTACCGCGTCTGCGCGCAGGATGCCCCGCGGTGCCACGAGAGCAGCGTGATGGTGTGGGAGGCGGGCGCGTGGAGCGAGGTCCCGGTCCCGCGCAACGCCGACCGCGCCGTGGGGGCCGCCGTGAGCGCGGAGGGGCACGTGGCGGGGTACGGGTTCGGCGAGTCCGACCAGGCCTTCCTGTACTTCATCAGGCGCCGGGACGTGGACGGGCTGCCCATCATCCCCGGTACGCAGGTCGTGCTGGCCGGCGCCAACTCGCTGGGGCAGGTGGTGGGCACGGGCATCCGCGTGGAGCCCGCGGGGCGGCTTCCCAGCTACGGCATCGTCTGGGGCGACGAGCGCCAGTACAGCCTGACCGAGCGCCTGGTGTCCGCGGACGAAGACTGGCAGATCACCTCTGCCCTGGCCACGGACGACGAAGGGCGCATCGTGGGAACGGCCATCGACTCCGGGACGGGCCAGGAAGGCGCCGTCCTTCTCACCTCCACGCGTCGCTGAGGAACGGTCCCGGCCGCCGCCAAAACAAATTGGCCTCACGCAGAGTCAGCGGAGTCAGCAGAGTCGAGATTCCAGCCGCTGCTGACTCCGCTGACTCTGCGTGAGACCCATTCTTTTCAGGATTCCCGATCACGACAACGACTCCCGGGCACACGCGCCTTACGACGCCATCCGCCTGGCCGGACGACTCGCGTGACCACCTGTGGCGCAAAGTGAAATGTTGCGCTATGGACGAAATGTGCTTATCATCTTGTACCACAATTTCGGGAGGAATAACGACATGTCCGACGAGCACCAGGACGACAACCGCAAGCCCCTGATGGTCCGCGAGGCCGTGCTCAAGTGGGGCGCGCCGCGGCCCAGCGAGCACTGGGTCACGGCCGGCGAGTTCAAGGCCCAGTGCCTTCGCTTCATCGACCGCATCAACCAGCAGGGAGGTGAGTACGTGGTAACGCGCTACGGCAAGCCCGTCGCCCGGCTGGTGCCCTACGAGCCCGAGCCGCCTTCGCTCATCGGCCACGTCGCGGGGTCGGTGCTGCACTACGGCGACCTGGTGTCGCCCATCGACGAGGAGTGGGACGCCGATGCCTGACTTTCCCCGCCCGCCCGTGCTGCTGGACACGCACGTCTGGATCTGGCTGATGGACGGCGCGCTGGGCGAGATCGCGCCGGAAGCCGTGCAGGCGGTGCAGGAGGCCGGCGCGCGCGGGGCGGTCCTGGTCTGCACCATCTCCGCCTGGGAGGTGGCCATGCTGCAGGCCAAGGGGCGGCTGCGGCTGTCGATGGACGTCCGCGAATGGGTGCAGCGGGGGTTCTCCGCGCCCGGGCTGCGGCTCACCGAGTTCAGCCTCGCCGTGGCGGTGGACAGCGCCGGCCTCACGGGGGTGCACGGCGACCCGGCGGACCGCATCCTCATCGCTACCGCGCGGCGGACGGGCGCGGCGCTGGTCACCCGCGACCAGAAGATCCTGGAGCACGGCCGCGAAGGGCTGCTGGCCGTCATCGACGCCACGCCGTGATGGTGAAAAGGTGAAAGGGTGAAGGGGTGAAGGGGTGAAGGGGTGATCATGCTCCAGCCCGCCTCACGGGGTGGTTCAGGCGCAGATTCGACAGAAAAGGAGCCGCGGAGAGACAATCCCCCTCTCCGCGGCTCAGCGATTCGCTGGCATTGTAGGCTGAACGGCCTTGCCAGCCGGGCGAGATCAGTCGGGGCGTGCCTCGTTCACCGGGACGTTGAAGCTGCCGTTCAGCTGCACGGTGGGGACCGGGTCTTCGGTCGCGCCCAGCCGGGACAGGGTGAGCGAGAAGGTGCCCACGGCACGGTCTTCGTTCACCTCGGTGACGGTCACGGTGCCGCGGGCGAACCCGTACTCCGCCTCCACGTCCTGGCTGCTGGGCTGCGTTCCCAGCACCAGCACCGCCGCGATCGGGCACGGGGCCGTGGAGCCCACGGGGCAGGTGACCGACCCCACCTGTACGCCGGCCCACTCCAGGATGAAGGCGTTCCACAGGTTGTCTTCACGCCGCTGCTGCGCGAAGACGCCCAGCACCTGGCCGCCCTGGTCGTCCACCAGCTCCCCGATCGCCCAGGTGCCGGCGTTGGGGTTGCGGCGGTTCATGCGGCCGTCGGCCAGGAACTCGCCGGAGGTGTCGCCGGCCATGGTGAAGCGCGCCTCGCCGCGGGGGGCCAGGTCGGGGGCGTACGGTTCTTCGCAGCCGCCGAGCGCCGCCACCATGGCGAGCACGAGGGCGGCGCGTTTCTTGGCAAGCATGGAAATCCTGCTCTCGGGTGATCGCCGCGCGGTCACGCGGCGGGGGGAAGCACCAGGGTGAACGCGGCGCCGCCGGCGGGCCCGTTCCGCGCGACCAGGTCGCCGCCCATGGCGCGCGCCAGCCGCCGCGAGATGGCGAGCCCCAGCCCGCTTCCCGGCTCGCGCTTGCTCTTGGTGCCGGCGGCGATCTGAAGGAACTCCTCGAACACCGCCTCTTCGCTGCCGGCGGGAAGCCCTGGGCCGGTGTCGCGCACCTCCAGCCAGGTGTGCCCGTCCCCGCTCCCCGCCACCACGGCCACCTCGCCGCGCTCGGTGAACTTGACCGCGTTGGAGAGCAGGTTCACCAGGATCTGCCGCACCCGGGGCGGGTCCACGCGCAGCAGGGCGTCGCGGTGGGCGTCGATCTCCATCCGCAGCTCCAGCTTCTTGCTGCGCGCCTGCGGCTCGATGGCCACCAGCGCCTCGTCCACCAGCTCGCCCAGGCGCACCTCTTCGCGGTGGAACTCCATGCGCCCGGCATCCAGCTTGGCCAGGTCCAGGATGTCGTTCACCAGCTGCGACAGGTGGCCGGAGACCTGCGAGATGCGCTCGATCATCTCCAGCTGCTGGCCGTTCAGTTCGCCCACGATGCCGTCGGCCAGCAGCTCGCTG
>DASTNU010000191.1:0-6949 GCA_035720605.1 Longimicrobium sp.
GCGGGCGCCGCGGTCCATGGGCCCGTCGGCCTTGAGCGCCTCCAGCGCCTGGATGGCCTGCTCGCACAGGCTCACGAACTCGGGGGGATGGTTCCGGGGATTCGGGTTGCTCATGGCGCGTCCGGAGCGAGGGAGTTCACAAGGGGACGGGCGCTACCGTCCCCGGCGCCGCAGGCGCGGCAGGAGCACGGCCAGCACCACCACCAGCATCAATCCACGAAACACGTGCTGCACGTAGGGCGGCTCGCCGGCCGGCGTGAAGGTGGGCAGCAGGTAGCGGTCGGCCAGCACGAGCGCCCCCGCCGTCAGCGCGATCAGCAGCCCCAGCACGCCCGGACGCACCCGCGTGTCCACCCCCGCGTGGTGCTCGTCGTCGATGCGCACGTCCTTGGTCTCCCGCAGCAGCACGGTGCCCAGCACGAAGGTGATGAGCGCCACCGCCACCGGGTACAGCAGCCCGGCGTACCGCGGGAGCACGGGAAAGCCCTCCGGGTCCGCCGTGGCGAACGCCACCATCGCCGTGGCGACCACGGGAAGGAATCCGCCGAAGTAGCCGTTCCCCACGTGGTAGGGGAGGGAGACGGAGGTGTAGCGCACCCGCGCGGGAAAGCTCTCCACCAGGAACGCCGCGATCGGCCCGTAGACGATGGTGACGAAGATCACCAGCACGAACACGCACGCCGTGAGCGCCACCGGGTTGTACGTCCCCCCCGCGGGGGTGAAGCGCCACATCAGCTGGAAGATGGGGATCGTCAGCACCGCCGCCAGCAGGTTCCCCGCCATCATCACCTTCTTGCGGCCGATGCGGTCCGAGAGCGCGCCGAAGACGATGAAGAACGGCGTGGCCAGCACCAGCGCCACGGCGATGATGGTCCGCACGTCCACGAAACCCACCTTCCCCACGTTCTCCAGCCAGGTGAGCGCGTAGAACTGCCCCGTGTACCACACCACCGCCTGCCCCGCCGCCGCGCCCCACAGCACCGTCAGCATGGTCTGCCACCGCCCCGCGCTGCCGAAGCTCTCCGCGATCGGCCGCGTGGAAGTCTTGCCCGCCGCCTTCATCTGCGTGAAGAGCGGGCTCTCGCGCAGGCGCAGGCGGATGAAGAGGGAGATCAGCACCAGCACCGACGAGAGCAGGAAGGGGATGCGCCACCCCCAGCGCTCCCAGTCCTCCGTCGGCATCATCGACCGCACGGCCAGGATCACCACCAGGGAGAGGAGAAGGCCCAGCGTCGCCGTGGTCTGGATGAACGCCGTGTAGAAGCCGCGCTTGTCGTCCGGCACGTGCTCCGCCACGTACGTCGCCGCCCCGCCGTACTCCCCGCCCAGGGCGAGCCCCTGGACCAGGCGCAGCAGGAGGAGGATGAGGGGCGCCGCCACGCCGATGGTCGCGTAGCCGGGGAGCAGGCCGATGACGAAGGTGGCGCCGCCCATGATGAGCAGCGTGACCAGGAACGCGTACTTGCGCCCCACCAGGTCGCCGATGCGCCCGAAGAACAGCGCGCCGAACGGCCGCGCCGCGAACCCGGCGGCGAACGTCGCCAGCGTCTGCAGCAGCGCCAGCGTGGTGTTGCCGGTGGGGAAGAAGTGCCCGGCCAGGAGCGTGGCCAGCGAGCCGAAGATGTAGAAGTCGTACCACTCGATCATCGTCCCCACCGCCGACGCGACGATCACCTTCCAGATCGTCCGCCGGTCCGAGGGCTCGTGGACGGTGGCGGCGGAGGCGGTCGGGTCGTACGGCGGGGCGTCGGACATTCGGCTCTCCGGCGGGCGTGGGTCGGACGGCTGCGACCGGGATGGAACGGCGGTTTGCGTGCCCTGGCGGGCGCGCGTAGCTTGGCGCCGGCACCCCGTTCGCCGCCCGGCGACGACACGATGCGCCGTGCGCGCGCCTCCGGCAAGTCACACGCCGCGCCGCGCGCGGGTCTTGCGGCACGCGTGCCGCTCGCGACACCGATCCGGCGGTCCGCCGCCCCGCACCTCTACGAGCAGCGTTTTCCACGGGAGATCCGGATGGCCTCCACCGAGCAGACCCTCGACTCGCTCCTCCAGGAAGACCGCACCTTTCCGCCGCCGCCGGAGTTCACCGCGCGCGCGAACGCGAACGATCCATCGATCTACTCCCGCGCCGCGGCGGACCCGGAGGCGTGGTGGGCGGAGTGGGCGCGCCGGCTGCACTGGTTCCGTCCCTGGGACCGGGTGCTCGACTGGCGGCCGCCCTTCGCGAAGTGGTTCGTCGGTGGGAAGCTGAACGCCGCCTACAACTGCCTGGACCGCCACCTGGACGGCCCGCGGCGCACGAAGACGGCGATGCTGTGGGAGGGCGAGCCGGGGGACAAACGGTCGTACACCTACGAGGAGCTGCACCACGAGGTCTCCAGGGCCGCCAACGCGCTCCGCCGCCTGGGCGTGGCGAAGGGCGACCGCGTGGCCATCTACCTGCCGATGATCCCCGAGGCCGCCATCGCCATGCTGGCGTGCGCGCGGGTGGGCGCGGCGCACTCCGTGGTCTTCGGCGGGTTCAGCGCCGAGAGCCTGCGCGACCGCATCCGCGACGCCGAGTGCAAGCTGCTGATCACGGCGGACGGGGGGTACCGGCGCGGGAGCGTCGTCCCCCTGAAGCGCGCGGCGGACGAGGCGGTGCAGGAAGAGGGCGGCTGCCCCACCATCGAGCACGTCCTGGTCGTCCGCCGCCACGGCGCCGCCGGCGAGACGCTGGGCAGGGCGGAGATGCGCGACGGGCGCGACCTCTGGTGGCACGACGTGGTGGAGGGCGAGAGCGCCGACTGCCCCGCGGAAGAGATGGACGCGGAGGACCTCCTCTACATCCTCTACACCAGCGGCACGACGGGGAAGCCCAAGGGGATCATGCACACCACGGGCGGCTACCTCACCCAGTGCCTGGCCACCACCAACCTGGTCTTCGACCTCGAGGACGACGACGTCTACTGGTGCACGGCGGACGTGGGCTGGGTGACCGGCCACTCCTACATCGTCTACGGCCCGCTGGCCAACGGCGCCACGGTGCTGATGTACGAGGGCGCGCCCGACGCGCCGGACCGCGGCCGGTTCTGGAAGATCATCCAGGACTACCGCGTCACCATCTTCTACACGGCCCCGACGGCCATCCGCGCCTTCATGAAGTGGGGGACGGAGTGGCCGGCGCAGCACGACCTGTCGTCGCTCCGCCTCCTGGGCACGGTGGGCGAGCCGATCAACCCCGAGGCGTGGGTCTGGTACCACCACAACATCGGCGGCGGACGCTGCCCCATCGTGGACACGTGGTGGCAGACGGAGACGGGGGCCATCATGATCACCCCGCTCCCCGGGATCACCGAGACCGTCCCCGGCTCCGCGACCACGCCGTTCCCCGGGATCCGCGCGGACATCCTCTCCCTCCGCGGCGAGCGGATCCCCACGGGCGGCGGGTTCCTGGCCATCCGCGGTC
Organism: Longimicrobium sp.; assembly: GCA_035720605.1. GTDB lineage: Bacteria > Gemmatimonadota > Gemmatimonadetes > Longimicrobiales > Longimicrobiaceae > Longimicrobium. The sequence continues at coordinate 3,449 of DASTNU010000191.1, forward strand.
CCTGGCCGTCGATGCTGCGCGGCATCTGGGGCGACGAGCAGCGCTACCGCGACACCTACTGGAGCAAGTGGTCCGGCGAGACCGTCGGCGCGGGCGACGACGCGCAGCCGGGGGAGAGCGTCTACTTCCCGGGCGACGGCGCCAAGCGCGACGAGCGCGGCTACTTCTGGGTGATCGGCCGCATCGACGACGTGCTGAACGTCGCCGGCCACCGCATCGGGACGATGGAGGTGGAGTCGGCGCTGGTGGACCACCCCGCCGTGGCGGAGGCCGCCGTGGTGGGGAAGGCGCACGAGCTCAAGGGGCAGGCGGTGGCCGCGTTCGTGACGCTCAAGGAGGGGGTCGAGGCCACGGAGGAGCTCAAGCGCGAGCTGGGCGAGCACGTGGTGAAGAAGATCGGCGCCATCGCGCGCCCCGACGCCATCCTCTTCGCCGGCGACCTGCCCAAGACGCGCAGCGGCAAGATCATGCGCCGCCTGCTCAAGGACATCGCCGAGGGCCGCGCCCTGGGCGACACCACCACCCTCGCCGACCCCACCGTCGTCGCCCGCCTCAAGGACGACTACGAGGCGCGGGAGGGGTAGGCGGCAGCAACGGGACGCTCCGTACAGGCGGAGCGCCCCGATCACGGCTCGTTGTGGTGGCCCGACGTATCTTCGTCCCGCGGACCCGGCCACGCGCCGTGAGACGTGCCTACTCCTCGTTTTGGGGCGCTGGCGCGTCTTTCTGCACGGTGAAGTGCAGCTGGCTCCCCGACTTGACCAGCTGGTCCGGTCCGGAGAAGGGCTTCGACCAGCTGAGAAGAACGTTGGTCTGGCCCAGCACCCGCAGCCGCAGCCCCACGTTCAGGCGCCCGTAGCTAAAAGGGTCGTTCCCCTCCAGCGACAAACCCTGGTAGAACTCGGGTGAGCCGGCTACTACGGCGTAGCGAAGCTGCGTGTAGAGCGCGAGCTGATCGCCATGGGCGGCAAAGGTGAGCTCCGGACCCACGTCCAGGTTGACCTTGGCATTGGATGCCGAACTGTTCGCCTGGGGAACGTCAAAGCCGATCCGGGGCGCAAAGAGCAGGTACCCCATGAAGTCGGGGGCGCGCACGCTGTTCGTGACCGCGCTACGGAACGTGGGCCCGGGGAACATGAAGCCCAGCACCGCATTCCCTCCGCTTGAGAGGAACCGCTGAACGTTCTCGTCGACTTCGCTTTCGGTTTCTTCCTGCAGGATCCCCCCACCCTGTGTTTCCGTCTCGTCCCCTTCTTCTTCCGGCTCAGCCGCCGCCACGCTGCCAATCACGTACGCGCGAACCGGCCCGATCAGGTCCGAGACCAGGTCCACCGTCACGGACCTGCTTTCCCCGGTTCCGGACAGCGTCGCGTAGTTCAGCGTCGTGATTCCCGGCTGGGTCCAGAAGCACTCCGCGTGCGCGCGCGTGTGCACGGGCCACGCGAGGAACTTCGTCGTATCCGACAACGCGCAACTCGCCTGACTCGCGAGCACCAGTGCACGCCCTTCCTCGACGAACGTGCGCGTAACCGTGGCCCGATCTCCCTGCACGCCGATGACGGTGTAGGCCTGGTTGTCGATCTGCAGGGTTGCCGGTGCGTCGGCGAGATCCGCGGCGACCGCGGCGGCCGCGTCCGGTGGCAGGCGTACTTCGAGGGTATCCGCCCGCTCGAGCCTGACAGGTAAGTCACGCAAGACCGTGCTCCGGGCGCTTGGCGAGACAGGCAGCCCGATTCCCTGGCCATGCACCGGGTGAACACATGTGACGATCATGAGCCCCAGCAAACACACCGACAGATCCTTGCGCATGGGATTCCTCCTTACGGGGATTGGAGCGGACATCGTACGAGCGGATGTCATGCCGACCACTGTTTCCAGGTTAGATGGATCGTACTCGTGCGTTTCTCACCGAGCTCCGAGAGAACCGTCTTCACCCAGCGATCAACGCCCGGGCCTCCCGTCGGAGGGCCTTTTTCGAAATCCTTGGGATCGACGGAGGTCGGCGCTTACTGTATGAGAGGCGGCGGCATCCGTGTGGAGCGGGTCGGCCGCCGCGGCCGGGGAGCGAGGTCCATTATCGGGAGGAACCGACCATGAGCACCAACGAAGACGACCTGCTGCGGGACCGCGGCGACTGGCTGCGCACGGCGGACGAGACGCGCACGGCGCCCGTCGCCATCAACCAGGAGACCCGCAAGGACCTGGAGTATTCGCCGCTGGACGGGATGGCGGTGTTCGAGGGCGACATCGTCCTGGGGACGGTGGACGAGATGGAGGAGGCCCGCGCGGGCGGCACGCTGGTGCCCATGGGCGTGGGCATCACCGGCGACCAGTTCCGCTGGCCGGGCGGCATCGTGCCCTACCAGATCCACCCCGCGCTCCCCAGCCCCGAGCGGGTGACCGACGCCATCGCGCACTGGGAGGCGCGCACGCGCATCCGCTTCGTCGAGCGCACCGGCCAGAACGCGCACCAGTACCCGGACTACGTCTCGTTCGAGGCGCAGAACGGCTGCTGGTCGATGCTGGGCCGTCGCGGCGGCAAGCAGGTCATCTCGCTGGGCACCGGGTGCCTGCTGGGGCAGGCCATCCACGAGATCGGCCACACGGTGGGGCTGTGGCACGAGCAGAGCCGCGAAGACCGCGACCAGCACGTGGAGATCCGCTGGCAGAACATCTCCAAAGAGGCGCGGCACAACTTCGAGCAGCACATCCTGGACGGCGACGACCTGGGCGCCTACGACTTCGGCTCCATCATGCACTACCCCGCGCTGGCCTTCAGCCGCAACGGCAAGCCCACCATCGTTCCCCGACAGCCGGTGTCCATCGGCCAGCGCACGGCGCTCAGCGACGGCGACGTGGCCGCGGTGCAGGCGCTGTATCCCGAGCTGTACGCCTGAGCGTCCGCCGATGCCCGGCGGGACGCGCGTCGCGGGACAGGTGCGGCTCGCGCCCGGCCCCGCCGCGCGCGCCGCGACGGCGTACGTGCGGGTGGACGACGTGGGCCGCGTGGATGCGCCCGCCGTCACCCTGGCGGAGGGGCGCGTGCAGGTGCCCGCGGGCGCGGCCGGCTTTCCCTTCGCGCTGCGGGTGGGGGAGCACGATCCACGCGGCACGTACGCGCTCTCCGTGCACGTGGACGTGGACGGCGACGGCGAAGCGGGGGTGGGGGACTACCTCACCATGCAGCGCTACCCGGTGCTGACGGGGGCGGACGCGGAGGCGATGACGGTGGAGGCGCGCCGGATCGACGGTTGAGCGGCGCGGGAACCTGAACGGGTGGGACGATGGCACTCGAGCGGAGCACGACGGACCCCGCGCTCTGGCAGGACCCCGGCGCGGGGGCGGGCCCGGGCACCTGGGCGGTGGTGATCGGGGTGAGCCGGTACGACCACCTGCCGGCGCCCGGCGGGCCGCCCCTGCAGCCGGCGCCTCCCCACGACGCGTACGGGCTGGGGCAGCTGAGCGTGAGCGCGCTGACGGCGTACCGCTTCTTCACCTGGC
>DASTNU010000192.1:0-11444 GCA_035720605.1 Longimicrobium sp.
CCAGCGCCCGGTGGTCGATCTTGCCGCTGCGGTTGCGGGGGAGGGCGCCGAGCGCCATCCAGCGCACGGGGAGCATGTACGCGGGAAGGCTCGCCGCCAGCTCCCTCCGCAGCGCCGCCGGCGTGCGCTCCACCCCCGGAACCGGCACGTACGCGGCGCAGATGCGGCTTCCCTCGAACCCGCCGACCGCGACCGCCACCACCGCGCTCTCCGCCAGCCCGGAAAGGCGGCCCAGCGCGGCGGCCACCTCGTCGAGCTCGATGCGGTACCCCCGCGCCTTGATCTGGCGGTCGGCCCGGCCGTGGAAGTGGAACACGCCGTCCGCGTCGCATCGCGCCAGGTCGCCGGTGCGGTACCAGCGCACGCCGCTCCCAGGCGGCAGCTCCATGAACGCGGCCGCGGTTGCCGCGGGGTCGCGCCAGTACCCCGGGCTTACCCCGGGACCGCCGATGTACAGGTCGCCCACCACCTCCGGCCCCACCTCGCGCAGCGCGTCGTCGCGCACCGCCAGCGTCTCTCCGGTCACCGCCGTACCGATGGGGAGCGGCGGGTCGTCCGCGCGCGGAATGGTGCGGACGGTGTGGTAGCTGCTCACGATGGTGGCCTCGGTGGCGCCGTACACGTTGGTCACCTGCACGTGCGGCAGCCGCTCCATCCAGTACCGCACCGACGCGACGGGAAACAGCTCTCCCCCGCAGATCAGCCGCCGCAGGGCGGGAAAGTCGCCGTGGCGCACCACGTCGCGTCCGGCGAGCGCGGCCAGGGACGAGGGGACCGCGTGCCACTGCGTCACCCCGGAGCGGCGGATGTACTCGGCGGTCAGGGTAGGCATCAGGTTGGCGCGCGCCGGCACCAGGTGCAGCTCGGCCCCGCAGGAGAGCGCGCCGAAGATGTCCCAGACCGAGGCGTCGAAGTGCAGCGAGGCGTGCAGCGAGATGCGGTCGTCCGGCCCCACCCCGAAGTGCGCGTTGGCCCATTCGACGAAGCGGATCACGCTGTCGTGGGTGATGGGCACCCCTTTCGGCTCGCCGGTGGAGCCGGAGGTAAAGATGATGTAGGCCAGTCCGCGCGGATCGTCTCCCGCCCGTTCCGCCGCCGGTGCGGTGGGCACCGGGGGGTGGAAGCCACCGGGTGCATCGCCCAGCCAGCAGACGCCGTACAGGCCGCCGGCCCGCAGGCCCTGCAGGCACTGCTCCAGGAGGGTCGCCTGGCCGGAGTCCGCCAGCACCCAGCAGGGCTCCAGCGCACGGAGCACCCGTGCCAGCCGTGCCGGCGGGCTGGCGACGTCCAGCGACACGTACACGGCTGCGCTCTTCAGCACGCCGAAGATGGCGACCACCGCCTCTGCGGACTTGGGGATCAGCAGGGCAACCCGGTCGTCCGGCCGCACGCCGTGCGCTGCCAGCGCCTCCGCCAGCCGGCTGCTGCGCTCCTCCAGCTCCCGGTACGTGATGCGCCGGCCGTCGTCCACGATGGCGCAGGCATCGGGCGTGCGCCGCGCCTGCGCCGACACCCGCTCCTCCAGCCGGGCGCCCCGCGGCAGCGCGCGCGCGGAGCCCGCCGGGGCGCCGCGTCCGCGGGCGGGCGGGGGGGCGGCGCTCACCGGCTCCCCGGAGGGCGGGTCCCCGTGCCGACCAGGGCCACCCGGGGAAGCTCGATGCGCACGCCTCCGGCCACCCGGGAGAGGGTGGTCCGCTCCACCCCGAAGTCCGCGGGGAGGCCCAGGGCGGCGTAGTCGTAGCGAAAGTACTCGTCCGCCAGCTCCCCGATGTGCCGGCGGGCCCCCTCGGCCCCCCTGTCGCGCACCAGGACCACCAGCCCGTACATGTCCGCCAGGTACCCGGCCAGCGCGCTCCGCGCCTCCGCCTCCGAGGGGGCCTCCAGGACAAACGGGTCGTACAGCGGCCCCACCCGCACGTCCACGAAGCCGGCCGAGCACAGGTAGTCCTCCATCTCCGCGGCGGTGAAGTGCGGAAAGGCGTGGCCCGTCCGGGAGTACGCGTGCACCACCTCGCCGAACCAGCGCGCCACGGGAGAGCCGTCCTCGAAGTCGTGCAGCAGCACCCGTCCGCCCGCACGAAGCACCCGGTTCGCCTCGGCGCAGACCACCGGCCGGTCCGGGCGCGGGATGTGGTGTGTGCCGTACGCCAGGATCACGCCGTCCATGCAGGCGTCACGCAGCACCAGGTACTGCGCCGCCTGGCAGAGGGCGGGCAGCCCGTACGCCTCCGCCGCGCGCACCATGCCGGGGGAAACGTCGCTGGTCAGGATGCGGCCGCTCCATCGCCCGCCCGCCTCCTGCGCCACCACGCGGGCGAGCAGGCCGTCGCCGCCCAGCACGTCCAGGATCCTGGCGTCCGGGGGCAGGGAGCTGAAGTCGCGGTCCGGGCTGAGCAGGTCGAAGAGCGACCGGATGCCGGCACTGCGCACGGCCGTGGCGGTCTGGGCGCGGCGATACGACTCGCCGCGGCCACCCCGCGCGGCGGAGTCGAAGTCGTGCGCGGCCGCGGCGATCCGCCGCGCTACGCGGCGCCCCTCGGCCACCCGCGCGGGGTCGATGCAGGCGAACAGGGCCGGCGCACGGTCGCGGAGCAGGTGCAGCGAGGGATCGCTTGCGGCCAGAGTGGAGAGGTCGTCGCTGCGGAGCACGGACGGTTCAATCTCGCTCAGATCCGGGAGGTAGGGCAGTGGCGGAGATGCGTCCGGGACCGCCCGTGGCGCGCCGGCCTGCCAAGTGACCTGCGGGGACGCCGAATGTCAAGTCCGGACGGAACGTGTGCCGGTCGTCATCCCCTCCTCTGATGCGCGGCAGCGGGTGCCCGTCTCACCAGGAGGGCGCGGAGAGCAGGCCCAACCCCCGCATCTCTCCCGCGCTCTCCGTCTCCTCCACGCCCATGGAAAGGGCCCTGTGGCTTGGAGCGTTCAGCGTTCCGAGTTCCTGACACCAGCGATTGTTTTCCTGAGAGGGTGTTGCCAAGCCTAGCCTCCCCACGGCGTCGTCTTCCCGAGGGAGGCGCCGCTCCGTAACGTGCTGATACGACGGACGTTGGCGCCGACCGAAGGATCTTGCCAGCAGAACCGCGGGGCTGGATCTTCTGCTGCGGGGCTTGCCTCTCGCTGGCGGAAAGAAGATCCTTCGGTCGCGCGCAAGCGTCTGTGTTACTTCTGGTTACGCGTGTGGGCTCCCTCGGGTAATCAAGCGTCAGGCTGATTCTCGAACACACGCTCACACGCCTGATTCGAGCTGCCGTGCCAGCTCCGCGCGCAGGAGCTTTCCAGTCGGCGTGCGGGGGAGGACGCCGACCCTCACGATGCGGCGCGGCAGGGCGGCCGCGGCAAAGACGGCGCGCAGGTGAGCCCGCAGTTCCGCGTCGCCGACGTCCTCGGCACACACCACCGCGGCGACGATCTCCTCCCCCAGCAGGCGGTGCGGCATCGCCACGCATCCCGCGTCCGCCACCCGCGGTACCGCGCGCAGAACGCGGTCCATCTCGTCCAGCGACACGGACTCGCCCCCCACCTTCGCGATGTTCTTCGTCCGCCCCGTGATCACGAAGAAGCGCCGCCCCCCCTCCTCCACCTCGAAGCCCAGGTCCTGCGAGTGGAACCAGCCGTGCCGGAACGCCTCGGCCGTCGCCTGCGGGTTGCCGGCGTAGCGCGTCATCACGCTGTGTCCCCTCATGCAGATCTCTCCCACCTCGCCCGGCGCGGCGGGCGCGCCGCCGGGGGTGAGCACCGCCACCTCGTTGCCGTACAGCGCCACCCCGACGGAGGGGATCTCCGCCTCGAGCATCAGCCGCCGGTAGGCGTCGCAGGGCAGGCCGGGCGGCATGGTGGTGGAGAAATTGGTGGTCTCCGTGAGGCCGTACCCCTGCATCACCCGCGTGCGCAGCTGGTCCTCCACCTCCCGGGCCGTGCGCGCGGTCAGCGGCGCCGCGGCCGAGACGAAGTAGTCGAACCCCGCCGGGAGCCGCGGCGCGCGCCACGCGGCCAGCAGCCCTTCCAGGATGCTGGGCACCACGCTCGCGATGCGCGGCCGGCAGCGCTCCAGCAGCCGCGGATAGCCGAACGGGTCGAAGCCGTGCGCCAGGAACACGTGCGCGCCCGCCGCCAGGGTGCCGAAGAGGGTAAAGTGCAGGCAGTTGACGTGGTGGATGGGCAGGCAGGCCAGCAGCCGGTCGCCGCGCGCCAGCCCGTGGTGGCGGCGCATGGCCTCGGCGTTCACCGCGGCGCTGTAATGCGACTGCGCCACCAGCTTGGACGCCGCCGTGGACCCCGAGGTCCCGAAGAACAGCGCGTCCGCCCCCGGGTCCAGCGGGGGATCGGCTTCCCCGGCCGGGGGAAGGCCGGCGGTCCCGGGCACCGGCACGGCTTCCGGCAGGACGTCCGGGGCAACGGAGGGTACGCGGAGCACCGCCCGCGCGCCCAGCGCTTCCGCCTGCTGGCGCAGGCGGCCCGGGGGATCGGCGGGGTTCAGCATGAGGACGGCACAGCCCGCGCGCAGCAGCCCCAGGATCGCCACCACCGACGCGGCGTCGTTGCGCGCGAGCAGCCCCACTACCGCGCCGGGGCCCGCCTGCAGCTCGCCGCGAAGCCACGACGCCGTGCGGCGGCTCCGCGCCTCCGCCTCGCCGTACGACAGCGTCTCGGCCTCGCCTCCGGCGGCGACCTCGGTGACGAAGGGATCGCCGCCGTGCGCGCGCGCCTGCGCCGCGAGGCAGGCGATCACGGTGGCGGGGATGGGCAGCGGCTGCCGGAGGGGGATGCCACGGTACGCGTGGGCCAGGTCGAACTCGGCGGAGGTGTAGGGCGGCATGGGGTCGGGGGTGCGGTGCGGCGGGCTGGCGGTCTCTGCGCGGGCGGCGTCCGGCCGCTATTCCGGTGCGAGCAGCGTCCGCACGCGGCCGGCCACGCTGCGCACGCTGCGGAACGTCTCCGCGTCGATGGCGTCGGCGGGAAAGCGGATGGCGAAGCGGCTCTCCAACTCCATGAGAAGGCCGACCGTCTTCAGCGATCCGAAGCCTGCCGCGGCGAGCTCCGCGTCGGGGCCGTCCAGGGCCGCCGCGTCTTCCGGGTCCGCCAGGCCGCGGGCCACCTCCAGCACGGAGCGCGTGATCTCGTCCATCCGTGCGTGCGTGAGTGCGTGAGTGCGTGAGTGCGTGAGTGCGTGAGTGCGTGAGCGGGCCGCTCCCGCTCCGGCGCACTGCTATCCCGCCGGGACGGCCGCGGGCCCGGACGGTTCCAGCGCGCCCGCCTCGAACGGCGTGCGCCCCAGCCGCAGCGCCACGTGCGCCGCCAGGCAGCCGGCGAAGAGGTGATAGACCAGCGGCGAGAACTCCTCGCGCACCGGCCCGGCCACCGGCAGCACCGCGCAGGCGTGGCGCGCCACGCCCGTGTCCTCGCGGTCCGTGACGGCGATCACGCGCCGCCGCCGCTCCCGCGCCTTTTCGGCGATCTCGCACGCGCGCCAGTGGGCGCGCCCCGGCGGCGCGATGACGAAGACGGGCATGTCCGCCGGCCGGGCGAAGCGCTCCACGTGCCACCACTCCTCCACCTCCTGCCCCAGGGACACGAGGCCCGCTCCCTCCGCCAGCTTGGCCGCCGCGTACAGGGCCGTCCCGAAGTTGGGGCCGCTCCCCAGCATCACCGTTGCCGGGGCGCCGGCCACCATCTCCGCCACCTCCCGACACCGCCCCTCGATGGCCACGCGGGTGGCCTCGACCATGTCCGCCAGCCCCTCCAGCTCGCCGAGCAGCGCCTCTGCCCCCTCCGGCGCCACCGCCCCCCGCGCGCCGCCGAGCCGGATGGCGAGCAGCAGCATCCCCAGCAGGCTGGCCTGGTAGGTACGGATTCCCGGAGAGCGCTCTGCGGAGGCCAGCGCCAGCACCAGCGCCCCGTCTGCCGCCTTCCCGGCCGGGCTGCCGGCGGCGCCCGTGACGGCGATGGTCCGCGCCCCCCGTTCGCGGGCGCGCTCCAGGGCCTGGACTACGCGCGGGGTGGCGCCCGACGCCGACACCGCGACGACCAGGGTGCGCTCCGGCGGCGGGTCGTGCAGGAACGGCGCGGCGTACTCCGCGAAGCGAAGCGCGCTGAGCGGCTCGCAGGCCACGCCGGCAAGAGAGACGAACGCCATCGCGGCCGCGCAGGCGGCGTGGTACGAGTCGCCGTCGCCGGTCAGGTAGACCTTGCGGACCGTGCCTGGCTCCATGGCGTCCAGCAGCGCCTGCACCTGCCCGTCGCACGGCCCCGCCAGCTCGCGCAGGTCGCGCGCCAGCCCCTCGCCCTGGCGGAGCATCGCCTCGGGAAGGATCGGCTCCATCAGGCGGTCCGGCCGGGTGCCGGAGAGGCGCCGCCGCGGGAACGTCCTGGGACGGTCATTCGATGCCGCGGACGCGCTCGACGTAGGCCCGCACCCGCTCCGCGTCGATCTCGCCTCCCCAGCCGTCGCGCTCCAGGCACGTTCCCACGAAGGCGCCATCGGCCGCGGCGAGCAGGCGCGCCACGTTCTCGTGGGTGGTGTACCCGGCCAGCAGGATGGGCACGCCGGGGGCGGTCCTGCGCACCGCGGCGATCATCTCCAGCGTCCTGGCCTCGTCCGGGTCGCCCAGGGCCACGGCGTCCGCCCCCGCCTGCCGGGCGTGCCGGGCCACCTCGTCCACCGCCTTCTCGCCGCCGAACCAGCGATAGTGCATGGAGTGCACGTCGGCCACCACGCGGATGCCGCGCGCGCCGATCCGGTTGCGGTACTCCATCACATCGAGGGGATCGGGCGTTACCATCCCGTGCTCGCTGAGGGTGGCGCCCACCAGTGCGCCGGCACGGATGAAGCTTCCCCCGGCCACCTTGGCCACGGCGAGGGACGCCTTGAGCGCATTGCGCATCATCTGCACCCCCACCGGAAAAGTCCCGCCCGTCGCCTGTACGATGGCGTTCACCACCAGGCTCATGGCGGCCGTTCGGGCCGGGTCGGACTCGTCCCTGACGCTGTAGACGCGCTCCACCGTCTGCACCAGGCACCCGTCCGCTCCGCCTTCGTGCAGCGCACGCGCCGACCGCACGGCGCGTTCGAGCGCCGCGCCGAAGCTGCCTTCTTCGTGGAACGGCGTGCCGGGAAGGGGCTGCAGGTGGATCATCCCCAGCACGGCCTTCCGTCCGCCGGGAGCGCCGAATCCGGGCACGAGGTCGGGCATGGTGAGCGCGTCGGGAGGGATGCGGGCCTGCGAGAAAACATGGCCCACGGAATGCCGGCCGGCAAGCGGCGCGCGCCGCGGGCTTTCACGGCGGAAAGCGGGTTCCCCGGCCCGCGGCCGGGGAACCCCCCGGGCCCCCACCTCCGCCGTGCGGCGGCGGCCTCCCTGCGGCGCGCAAGGGGCACGCCCGCTCTCGACTTTGAGCGGGAAACGGATTAACTTTCAGGTTGCGGCCCAGACGCTTCCGCCCGAACGTGCATCCCATGGTCGAAGGCACCTACCTGGAGCAGGCGACGGATCCGCACGTGCCGCTTCGTGGGGAGATGCTCGCCAGCGGCACCGTGCTTCCCCCGCCGGCCGCGCGGGCGGTCCATGCACGTGCGGCCGGCTTTCCCGACGGCGTGGCCGACGCGCTCCTGAACGACCTGCGCGCCTCGGGGCTGGGGGTGCTGCAGGTGGACGAGCCGCTCTCCAACGACCGGTTCGCGGCGCTGGGGCTGCTGCTGGGCACGGCCATGCCCGAGACGGACCCCGCCGTGCAGCCGCACGTGGAAGACGGGACCATCCTGAACCTGGTTACGGCGCACGGCCACACGCAGGACGTCTCCCTTCAGCCCTTCGCGACCAACTTCCTCACGCTCCACACCGAAAGCAGCGCCCGGCCCGCCGACGAACAGCCGCGCTACATCGTGCTGATGTGCCTGGAGGCCGGCGACAACGCCACGGCCGCACAGACGGTGCTGGTCCCGACGGCGGCGGTACAGCGGCGGCTGCCGGAGGGCGACCTGGCTCTCCTGTCGCGGACGCGGTACCGCCGGAGCCATCGCGGCCCAACCATCGTCCGCGGCGTGGACGGCCGCCGGGTGTTCTCGTTCCGCGACTTCATGGCGCAGCCGCTGGAGTGGACGCACGAGGGGGACGCGGGGGAGGAAGAGGTGAACGGTGCCGTCCGCCGCCTGCTCGCCGCCATGTACGCGGCCGGCGGCGCCACCGGGGTGCACTGGTCGCCGGGGATGCTGGTGGTCATCGACAACACGTTCTTTTTCCACGGGAAGACGGCGGGTGCGGCGGTCGTCTCGCGGCAGAGGCGGCACCTCAAGCGCCTGCGCATTCTCCCGTCCGCATAGCGCGTCCGCCGGAGGGTGCCCGCGCCCGGACGACCCTTGCGCCGCCCCGGCCGCGCCCGGTACCAGAGCAAGACACAGCGAGACATGCAGCTCTTCGATTCCCTCCCTCCCTCCCGCCGGCTCGACCTTCCCGAAGCGGCGCACGCCGCCGCCCGCGCCCGCCCGCCGGCGGGGGGGGACGGCACCTTCCTCACGACGGTGGACGAGCGGATGCTCGAGGTGTTCGCGCGGGCACGGAACCCCGGCGATCCCTTCGAGCTGAGGGATCTGTGGCTGGGGCGTGTGGAGCACGAACTGGGCGCGGACGCGCAGCGGCCGGCGATGGCCGAGCAGTGGCGCGCCTCGCGCCCGCGGCAGCGGATGGACGCCGACGAGATCCTCTCGTCCCGGGCAACCGTGCGCTTCGTGAAGGAACTGTTCAACTGGTTCTTCCGCGACGACCTGTACGGCGTGCTGCGGCCCTCCGCCCGCTACATCCTTTCCAGCGGGTCCGTCGACGAGGAGGCATGGGGGCTCCCGGAGACGCTGAAGGAGTGCATCCGCTACGCTCTCGAGCGCGATTGGTACGGCTACTCCGACTCGCGGGGACGCGTGCCGGCGCGCGAGGCCATCGCTGCGTACGAGAGCGCACGCATCCAGGGTGCGTCGTACGAGGCCGCAAACGTTGCGCTCAGCATGGGCGGCACGTTCGCCATCAGCACGCTGGCGGATTTCATCCTGCTCGGCCGGCCGGCAACCGGGTCCCCGGTGCTGTGCGGCATCCCCAACTACCCGCCGCTGGTGGAGTCCGTCGCCCGGCGCGCCGCCACCAGGCTGGTGCCCCTGGCATCGCGCGGGGGGTGCGTCTCGCTGGACCCGCTGATCGCGGCGCTCACGCCGCACACCCCGCTGGTCCTGCTGCAGACGGCGGTGAACCCCACCGGCGCGCTGGTCCCCGAAGCGGAGCTGGAACGGCTGGTGCGGGCGGCGTCGCCGTCCACGATCATCCTGCTGGACGAGTGCCACGAGTGGCTGGGGCCGCCCGGCACCTGCTCGCCTCTGCGTGCCGCGGGCAATGTGGTGCGCGTCTCCAGCGCGTCCAAGTCGTGGTCCGCGCCCGGGCTCAAGCTCGGATGGGTGCTGGCCGATCCGTCGTTCATCGCGGACTACTACGAGTACGCGTCGACCACCTTCGGCGGGCCGCCGTCGTTCTTTTACACGGCGGTCGAGGTGCTGGCGCGGATGGAACGCTGGGTGATCACGGGCGTGGAGGCCGTCGAAACGGCGGAGCTCGCGGAGTTCGAGTCGTCGTACGGCCTGGACGCCGCGCGGCTGGGGGCAGCGTACGCCAGCTACCGCCACGAGCGGCTGGCCCGGGAGAGAGCGCTGCGCATCCTTCGCGATGCGGCCGTCGCGGGCCTGACGGAGGCGTTCGCGTCGGTCGTGCCGCCCCGCAGCTCCATCAACCTGGCGGTGGAGCTCCCGGGCTGGAACGACTCCTACCGCTGCTTCCGGGACGTCCTGCGTGAAACCGGCGTGGCCGTGTTTCCCGGCATCCTCACCTTTTGCCTGTCGGGCGCCACGGTCCGGATCACCACCGCCCGGCGGTGGACCGACCTCGCGGCCGCCCTGGCGCAGCTGAAGGGACGCTACGCCGGCCCCCGGGCCGTTCCAGCGCTGCATCTCCAGGGCGTGCACGGCCTGGCTGTCGCCCCCGCCGCGCCGATCCCCCTCGCCCCCTAAACGCGCTGAACCGTGAGGATCGAAGGCCGATGACGAGTGAAGGCGTGAGCGTGCGGTTCGTGGACGGTGGGCGGCTCGCCGTCGACGGGTGCGTGGTCGAGGAGGCGCTGGCCCGGTTCGGCACCCCCCTGTACCTGTACAGCGAGCGGACCCTGCTCGCGAACCTGCGGCGCATCAGCGGCGCGGTGGCGTACCCGCAGACGCGCTTCTATTACGCGATGGTGGCCAACCGGGGGTGGCCGCTGCTCTGCGCCATCGCCCGCGAGGGCTGGCGCTTCCACTTCAATGCCCCCCTGGAAGTGGAGGTGCTGAAGCGCGCGCTCGAGCGAGACGGCGGCTTCTCTGCGGAGGAGATCCGCGAGGTCGTCGCGGGCTCGGTGTTCTCGGGGGGAAGCATCTCGCGAGACCAGATGCTGGGGCTGGTTCGCGACGGGGTGTTCGTGCACCTTACCGCCTGTGACCAGGTGGCCGTGTACGGGGAGCTGGCGGGAGCGGACAGCCTGAGGGAAGTGGGGCTGCGGGTGCAGTTCGACGAGAACATGCAGCGGGCGCGCCAGGGTGTGACCATGGCCGAGATCCCCCGGGCCGTGGAACTGGCGCGTGAGCAGGGTCTGGCGATCACCTCCGTGCACATGTACCGTGGGACCGGGACGGAGTCGGCGGAGGCCTTCGCCGCGCCGTTCGGGGGCTTCGCCGAGATCGCGAAGCAGTTCCCCGATCTTCGGCACGTCGACATCGGCGGGGGCTTCGGGTACGACTATCTCACGCGCGGCGCAAGGTTCGACTGGGATTCGCTGGCGGCGTCCGCGGAGCGGCTGATGGAGCAGCTGAATGCGGCGTTCGGGCGAACGCTCACCTTGCGGCTCGAAATCGGCCGGGCCGTGGTCGCCTCCGCGGGGATCTTCGCCACGCGCGTGCTTTCCAGAAAGCCCGGCTTCGCCGATGCGGAGGTCATCCTGGGCGTGGATGCGTCGTCCATGAGCGTCAGGGCCTCGGCACCCTCCGTCGTCGGCAAGCGCCACCATTACCTGCTGCATGCCCGGCGGCCGGGCGAAGCGAACGGGGAGCACTACACCCTGGTGGGGCCCACGACGTACACGAGCGACTACCTGGCGAAGCGCGTGGAGGTGGCGGGGCGGGGCGAGTCGGGCGTCCAGCCGGGGGATAGCGTGGTGGTCCTGGATTGCGGCGCGTACGGCGCGGTGATCCACAGCGAGTTCCTGACGACGCCGCGGCCGGCCGAAGTCCTGGTCACCGCAGGTGGTGAGTTCGTCGAGGTGGCTCGCCGCATGGGCGTGGAGCAGGTGACGATGCACTGGGCGTAGGACGCGATCGCGTTCGTGTGCAGTCAAACAACGTTTCACGCAGAGGACGCGGAGACAAAACGAGAGGACGCAGAGAACCG
>DASTNU010000193.1:0-2152 GCA_035720605.1 Longimicrobium sp.
TCCCCACCAGCGCCGCGGCGACCACCGCGCCCGCGGACGACGCCAGCACCACCTCCCGCCAGTCGAGCGACGGAAAGGCGCGCAGCAGGTACGGCGTCGCCTTCCCCACCGTCAGCGCGCCCACCACGGTGCCGATCGCCAGTCCGCGCGCGGAGCGGAACCAGGTGGCCACCATCTTCATCGCCGGCGGATACACGCCGGCCAGGAAGACGCCGGTCAGAAAGCGCAGCCCCAGCGCCGCGCCGTATCCATCCGCCCCCACCAGCGCCGCGTTCGCCGCCGCCGCCAGCAGCGCGCTGACGGCGAAGTACGCGCGGCTGGGGAGCAGGTCCGCCAGGTTCAGCAGCGCCGCCGCCGCCGTCCCCGCGACGAACCCCAGCTGCACCACCCCCGTCAGCCACCCCGCCTGCGACGCGGTGAGCCCCCACAGCTCCTGCAGCCGCGGAGACGCCGCGCTGGCGCTGAACCACACGCCCATCCCCAGCAGCTCGGCGACGCCGATCAGCACCAGCGCGCGCCAGCGGTGCGGGTGCGAGTCGGGCGGCGGCGGGGCGGATGGATGCGTCACGGGCGGGATGCGGATGCGTCGTCCAGCGCGCGGCGCAGCTCGCCGCGCACGGCGGCGAAGGTCCGCGCGACGTCGTCCGGGGTGGCGCGCGGGTTGACGATGCAGGCGCGCAGCCAGAAGCGGCCGTCCAGCACCGTGCTGGAAAGGAACGCCTCGCCGCCCAGCTGCACCCGCTGGAGCACGGTGCGGTTCAGCGCGTCCAGCGCGTCGCCGTCGTCCGGGAGGGCGGCGGGCGCGGCGCGGAAGCAGACGATGCCGAGCCCCTGCGGCTCCCACACGACGAAGTCGGGATCGCCGCGCACCAGGTCGGCCAGGCGACGGGCGAGCGCCACGTCGCTCGCGATCAGCGCGCGGTACCCGTCGATCCCGAAGTGCCGCATCGCCATCCACACCTTCAGGGCGCGGAACGGCCGCGTCTGCTCCATCCCGTACTCGCTTAGCCAGGGCGGCCCCTGCACGCCGCGCTCGTCCGCGTCCGTGCGCAGGTACGGCGGCACCAGGCTGAACGCGTCCCGCATCGCCTGCGCGTCGCGCACCAGCACCAGGCCGGCGTCCACGGGCACGTACATCCACTTGTGCGGGTCGATGGCGACGCTGTCCGCGCGGGCGAGGGCCCGGAGCGCGGGGCGGAATTCGTCCAGGAGGATGGCCGGCGCGCCGTACGCGCCATCCACGTGCAGCCACACGCCGTGCCGCGCGCAGACGTCCGCGATCTCGTCCAGCGGATCGATGGCGCCGGTGTTCACCGTCCCGGCGCTCGCCACGACGGCCATGGGGATGCGCCCGGCCGCCGCGTCCTCGCCGAGCATCGCGTCCAGCGCGTCCGCGCGCATCCGCAGCGCCGCGTCGCCGGGAACGGTGCGCAGCCCCTCGCTGCCGATGCCGAGCAGTTCCACCGCCTTCTGGTTGCAGCCGTGCCCCTCCGCGCCCCGGTAGACGACCAGCCGCGGCGCCCCGGCGGACTGCAGCCCGCGGGCGCGCACGTCCCACCCGCGCCGCGCGCAGGCCGCGTGGCGCGCGGCCGCCAGCGCGGTGAGCGCCGCCGCGGACCCGCCGCTCACCAGCAGGCCGTAGCCGTCCGCCGGAAAGCCGAGCAGCGCCTTGAACCAGCCGGCCACCTGATGCTCCAGGTGCACCGCGGCGTGGTTGCCCCCCGCCACGCTGGGGTTCATCGCCGCCGCCAGCGCCGCGGCGAAGATGCCGATCGGCGCGGGCGGCGAGTTGACCCAGCCGTAGAAGCGCGGGTGCCCGTTGCCGAACGGGTACGGCGCCACCTCGCGCGCAAAGGCGTCGAGCACCGACTCCGCCGGCTCGCCCTCCGCCGGGACGGGCGCGGCGCGGAAGGCGGCGGCGAGCTCGGCGGGGACGGGGTCGAACACCGGGCGCGCCGGGAGCTCCGCCAGGTAGTCGGCGATCAGGTCCGCCACGCGGTAGCCGATCCGCCGCGCCTCCTCCGCGCTCCAGGCAAACGGGGGTGCATCGCCGGGGATGTTCATTCGTGCGGATGGGGGATGCGGGAGAGGGGATCGGCGGCCGGCCATCGCCGAATCAACAGCGGACGCGGACGTCACACAAGAGGCCGCG
>DASTNU010000194.1:0-4385 GCA_035720605.1 Longimicrobium sp.
CCCGGTCGCCCGGGCCTCCTTCGTTCCGCGGTCAGACGTTCTCGCTGCCGGGGTCGTTCATGGCGCGGGGATCGGCGTTCCCCACGTTCGTCCCGCCCGTCGTCCCGCCGGTCGAGCCGTAGGTGCCGCCGCCCGTCCGACCGTGGGTCTCGTGGCCACCCAGGCTGCTGACGGCGCTGCGGACGGCGCCCATCAGCCCGCCGCCGCCCCCGCCGCGGCCCTGGCTGGCGCGCCCGCCGCTGGAGCCGCGGCTGCGCGGGTTGCCGGGCTCGGAGATCTGCTCCACGGTGTCGGCGAAGCGGCGCTGCCCCTGCGGCGTGTCCAGCTCGGTCGCCACGTCGGCCTGCGCGATGATCCCCACCAGCCGCCCCTCGCGGTCGGTGATGGGCACGCGGCGCACCTGCTCGCGCTCCATCACGCTGAGCACGTCGCGGAGCGAGTCGTTCTTGTTGCAGGTCTCCACCTCGGTGGTCATCACCTCCATCACCCGGGTGGAGCTGGCGTCGCGCCCCTCGGCCACGGCGCGGATGGCGATGTCGCGGTCGGTCAGCACGCCGCGCAGCCGCCTGTTGGCATCGCTCTCCACCACGGGAATGATGCCCACGTCCAGGTCGCGCATCTTGCGCGCGGCCTCGACCAGCGAGGTGTCGGGGGTGACGCACTCGGGGTTGTCGGTCATCACGTCGGCCGCGCGCATGCGGCGCACCTCGTCGCCCTGCTGGCCGCCGTAGCCGTACGACGATCCGCCGCCGTAGGCGCCGCCCATCTCGCCGCGCGAGCCCGTCCAGCCCCCGCCGTACCCGCCGTGGCTCTGGCCGCCGCCGGTGTAGCCCGCGCCGCCACCACCGTAGCCGTATCCACCGCCCCCGAATCCGCCGCCATAGCGGTTGATCTCCCGGCCGCGGCTCCAGTCGTTCTCCGTGCCGCCGTAGCCGCCGCCGAAGCCGGTCTCGGCGCCGTAGCCGCCCCGGTCCTGCCCGCCGCCGTACCCGCCGCCCCGGCTCGTCCCGCCGTAGCCGTAGCCGCCGTATCCACCGGCGTTGAGCTCGTTGTCGTACGCGCCGCCCCCGGAGCCGAAGCCCGAGTAGCCGCCGTATGGCTCGCCGCCGCCGTAGCCGGCGTCGGAGCGCATGCCGCCGTACTCGCCACCGCGCGAGGAGCCGCGCTCACCACCACCCCCGCCGTACTCCCCGCCGTAGCCGCCCTGGCCGTAGCCGCCACCGCTCCAGCGATCCCGGCCGTAGTCCCGTCCATAGCGTGCCATGTCTGCACTCCTCCCTGTGCGAGTGGAAGACCTCACCAACCGGCCCCGCGGCCGGGGCCAAGGGAGGAACCGCGTGTGCAAGATGAATACCCTGCGGCAGGCGAAACTCGTGCTCTCAGAGGGACTTGGGGCGGCGAAACGCCACGACCAGGAACCCCGCGACGGCGATGGCCGCAAAGCTGAACCACTGCACGGCGTAGCTCAGGTGGTTCCCTTCCGAGAGCTCCGGCAGCGGCTCCGGCACCGGCGGCGAATCTTCCGCCCCGCCCCCGGGAAGCTGCTGCAGGACGAGGGGGATGACGGGGCCCGGGCCGCGCTCCCGCGCCGCCGCCAGGTCCACGCGCCGCCAGGTGGTGTCCGCCCCTCCCGCGCCGCGGGAAAGCGGGAGCCCCCGGTCCGGGTCGGACGCCAGGGGAAGCAGGGCGCCCGAGATCCGCACCGGGCCGGTGGTGCGCAGCGGACGGACGTCCGCCGTGCTGCCGTCCGGCGCCGGCACCCAGCCGCGGTTCACCATCACCACGCGTCCGTCCCCCAGCACCAGCGGCGAGACCAGGTGCACGCCAGGGCGCCCGGTGCGCGACCGGCCGCGCAGCACCATGTCGCCGGCGTGGTGGTAGCGGCCGGCGGCCTCCGCGCGTCGCCACGCGAACGCCTGCGGATTGGCGGAGAGCGCGGGCGCGGCGGAGTCCAGCCGGACGGGCGGCAGGGCGCCCGCCGCGCGGATGGCCGCGTTGCGCGCCCGGCGCTGCTCCAGCCGGTCCAGCTGCCAGAACCCCAGGCGGACGCACGTCGCCGCGACGATGATGACGAGAACCGCGGCCAGGATGCCGCGCGGAGTGATCTTCACGGGTGCTCGGGGATAGATGTCTTCGCTGATCCCGATGGAGTCGGTTGCTTTCCCGAGAGGGTGTCGCCAAACCTCGCCCCGACGATCGTCTTCCCGAGGGAGCGCATACGAGTAACCCGAAATAATGCAACCGTTTGCGCGACCGAAGGACCTTCTCCCGGATACGACAAGGCCAGATCCCGAGTCGTGATCCAGCCCATTCGTTCTGCCGGCCAGATCCTTCGGTCGGCGCCAAAGTGCTTGCACAGCAGAGAGTTCGGCGCGGCGCCTCCCTCAGGAAATCAAGCGGTCGAGCTACTTCTTCAAACACTCTCAGGAAGACAGCGTTGCTTCGCGGTATCCTCTCGAAGCCGAGGACCGCGAGGAAGATACGCCGCCGCGCCGACGACGAAAACGGGCGCCGGCCACGTGCGGCCGGCGCCCGTCCATCCTCCCTCGAGACTGCCCGGCGGATCAGACCGGAGCGGGGAACGGCTCGCGGCCGTAGCCCTCGTCGTGCGGCGGGTACGAGTCGGCCTCGTGCAGCGGCATGCCGTCGTAGCCGCCGCGGGGCATGTCGTAGCCGCGGTCGTGCACGACGGCCGCGTCGTTGTCGCCGGTGTACGCGTCGGCCAGGCCGCGGCTCAGGCCGTCCTCCACCGTCTCGCGCAGGCCGAACAGCCGGCGGCGCCGGCGTGGGCGCGAGTGCCCTTCTCCGCGCAGGGCCAGCAGCTCCGCCTCCTGCCGGTTGGCCAGGTCCATCAGCCGCCGGGCGCGGCGCTCCCAGGTGCGCGAGCGCTCCTCCCAGTGGCTGCCGTGGGCGCGCTCGCGGTCGAAGTCCACCGCGTAGCGCCGCACCGCCGGCCGCGGCTCGTCGTCCTCGTCGTCGCCGCCGGTCAGAAAGCCCAGCACCAGCCCCGCCAGGAACACGCCGCCGATCATGGGGAGCGGGTTCTCGCGGGCGTGGCGGCGGACGGGCGCCATCACGTCCATCCGCTCCTCGATGCGCTCCTTCTTGCGCGCGAGCGTTTCCTCGATCTGGTCGATGGTCTCCGACATCCGGGCGCGCGTCTGCTCGATCTGCAGCCGCGCCAGCTCGGGATCGTCCACCTGCGCGATGGTGCCCGGCGCCGCCGCGTGCGTCGTCTCGGGGAGCAGGTGGTCGGTCTCCGTCACCCGCGGCGCGACGCCCCCGGCCAGGGCGGCGTCGGGGATGGTGTCGTCGTCGCGGTTCACGTTCAGGTCAGCCATGGGTCCTCCCCGTTAGCGAAGCAGCCGGCCGATGACGAAGCCGGCGATGCCGGCGATCAGCAGCGTCTGGAGCGGCTGCTCAAAGTAGCGCCGCTCGAAGGTGTCGCCGGCGCCGCCCGCCAGCGCCTGCGCCCGGTCGCGCAGGGCGGTCGCGCGGCCGCCGGCCGGATAGCCGTCGTACGCCTCGTCCCCCGCCGCCACGCCCGGATCCTGGCGGTCCATCACCCCGGCGATGCGGTTGCGCACGGCGCCCACGCCGCCGCTCACCCGCTCGCGCACCTGCCCCGCCACCTCCGACGCGCGCTCGCGCGCCTGCCCCGCCACGCCGGCCACGCGCTCCTTCGCGGCGTCCAGCTTGTGCCCGGCCGCCGCGGCGTGCTCGCGCAGCGCGTCGACCGGGTCCAGCGTGGCGTTCTCGTCCTTGCCCAGCACGTCCGACACCCACTGGAAGTGGCGCTCCTCGTCCAGGGCGCAGCGGTCGATGACGCGCTTGATGTGGGTGGGCCACAGGTTCGCCTTCGAGGCGTACGAGTCGTACTTGGCGCGCACCTGCAGCTCGTTGGCGCGAAAGGCCAGCAGCGTGCCGCGGTCGCCGGCCAGGGCGCCCAGGCTCTGCAGCGCCATCTTGAAGGGCCCGGTGGCGTGCGGCTGGTTCATGGCCGTGCCGCCCAGCTCCGCCACCAGCTCGTTGAGCTCGCGGATGTGCCGCTCGTGGTCGCGCCGAAAGCCGCCGATCTGGTCGGCGTGGTCGCGGTCCTTGAGCTTTTCCATCGCGATCTCGTACGCGCCGACGGCGTCGTGGTCGAGCTGGAGCAGGTCGTTCAGACCCTCCAGGATCTCGGCCGTGGCCGGCGGTGCGTGCCCCGTGTCGAGGCGCGTCGTGTCGGTGTCCACCGCTCCCTCCTTGGCGTGTCGATGCTCGCTGTGCCTGCTCCTTCCCGGGACATTCCTCCGGGGAGGGCGGGGGCATGCACACACCGTTCCAGCGCGAACGCCACGGATTTTCGCGGATTTTCCGGTGCGCGAGGACGTCGGTGGAACGGC
>DASTNU010000195.1:0-4743 GCA_035720605.1 Longimicrobium sp.
GCCCTGGTGCCCGCCGTACGACCACACGTCGCCGTACGCGCCGTCGGCCGCGCGTGCGTCGCCGGAGGAAAGGCGCCCCTGCACGGTCTCGTCCGGCGCGATGGGCGACGGGGGCACCGTCAGCGTGGGCGCCGCCGAGCCGCTCTCCACCCGCAGCGTGTACGCGCCGGTCTCTCCCGGGCCCGACGAGCGGACGTGGATGTGGTACGGGCCGTCGTCGGGGAGCCTGATCGTCAGCAGGCTGTTGGTGCCTTCGCCGCCGTCGTCGTTGGAGTCCATGTCGGTGCACTCGCCGCCGTCCACCTGGCCCATCTCGATGTAGGTGTCGAACTCCTCCGAGCTCAGGCTGACGGTGATGGTCTCGCCCGCGCGCCCCCGGTACGTGTAGGTGTCGGTGTACGAGCTGCCCACCTTCTCGTCGCCCCGCGCCAGCGTGCCGTCCACCGCCTGGTCCAGCGCGATGGGGATCCCGGTGTCGGCGGGCTCGTGCGGCTCGTCGACCACGCCCTCGTCCTCCAGCATCAGGACGTAGCCGCCCACCTCGTCGGCGTCGTACGAGTTGGCGCGGATCTCGTAGGTGCCGTCCGCGCTCCCGGTGAACTGCACCTCGGCGTCGGTGCCCCCCGCGCCGTCGTCGTCGGTCTCGCACCCGCCGCACTCGTCGCCCACGCTGGACCCCACGGCCAGGTACGCGTCGAAGTCGTCCGAGCGCAGGGTGACGCGGTAGCGGTGCGACGCCTGCCCCTGGAACCGCCACACGTCGTAGTGCGAGCCGTCGTCCAGGGTGGGGTCCGAGGCGGTAAGGCTGCCGGTGACGCGCTGGCCGGGCTGGATGGTGCCCTGCGCGGCGGCCCGCGCGGCGGTGCCGGCGAGCAGGAAGGCGAGGAGAAGCGTGCGGTACATGAACGTCCGCTCCAGGAGGAAAGGGAGGGGGTGCGGAAGCGGAAAACGGTCCGCGCGAGATGCGCGGCGCAGTGTTACCATCGGCGGGCGCGGCCGTTCCGCGCCGGCCGGGTCCGGGCCGCTCGCGGTCTCAGCGGCGCCGCAGCGAGAGCGTGTAGCCGCCGGTCTCTCCGGCGGAGAGGGAGTTGGCGCGGATCACGTACTCGCCGTCTTCCGGCAGGGTGAAGACGATCTGGCTGTCGGTGCCCTGGTCGCCGGCGTCGTCGTTCGTCTCCAGCTGCGTCCACTCCCCGCCGCCCTGCATGCGTCCCAGCACCAGGAACGCGTCGAACTCCACGGATTCCAGCGTGATCTCCACCGTCTCGCCCGCGCGGCCGCTGAAGAACCAGGCGTCGTA
Source organism: Longimicrobium sp. (assembly GCA_035720605.1). Taxonomy (GTDB): domain Bacteria; phylum Gemmatimonadota; class Gemmatimonadetes; order Longimicrobiales; family Longimicrobiaceae; genus Longimicrobium. Next base: position 1,301 of record DASTNU010000195.1, read on the forward strand.
GAACGACTCGTCCTCCGCGCGCGCGTCGGTGGCCTCCAGCGCGCCGTGGACCGTTTGCCCGTAGACGATGCCGGCGCGGTCGGTGGCCATCCCGCCCGGCACGCTGATCGGGCCGGAGATGGTGCAGCCCGCCAGGGCGGCGGCGAGGGCGAGGGGTGCGATGCGCTTCATCGGGTGATGCGGGAAAGGGGTCGGGCGCGACGGCGACGGCTCCGGGTGAATGGTAGCGCGGGCGGCTGCGCCGGGACAGGCCCCGCGATCCGGGTCAGTGCCGGCGGACGATGAGGGTGTACTCGCCGCCGGTCTCCGGCTCCAGCGCGTTGGCGTGGATGGCGTAGGTGGCGTTCCGCGGCAGCGTGAGCGTGAGCTCGCTGTCGGTGCCGGACCCGCCGTCGTCGTCGGCGCCCAGCTCGTCCCACCGCCCGTCCTCCCGCATCACCCGCACGCGCAGAAAGGTGTCGAAGTCCCCGGACGCCATCTCGATGGTGATGGTCTCGCCTTCGTGGCCGGCGTACTCCCACACGTCCACCAGCGTCGCATCCCCCTCCATCGCGTCGCCTTCCTCCAGCGTTCCGAAGGCCGGCTCGCCCGCCTGCAGGATCATCGGCAACCCCAGCGTATCGATGGGATTGGCGCCGATCGCCATGATGGTGTAGGCGCCCTCCTCGCCCTCGTCGAAGCTGCTGGCCCGCACCAGGTATTCGTCGTCGCGCGGCGCGGTGAAGGTGAGCCGGCTGTTGGTTCCGTCCCCGCCGTCGTCATCGTGCGCCAGCTCCTCCCACCGTCCGTCCACCCACCATCCCACGCGCAGCACGGTGTCGAAGTCGTCCGAGCGCATGCTGATGGTCACGGGCTCGCCCGCGACGGCGCGGAGGACCCAGGTGTCCTCGTACGCACCGTCCGCGGCCACCGGGTCCTGGCCGGTCAGCCACTCCTCGACCTCGGTCCCGGGGACGAGGTCCCCCGTCGTCGGCATCGCCATCACCGTATCGGTCGCAGGCACCACGACGGGCGACTCCTCCGTCATCACCATCTCCTGCACCTCCAGCGTGTACTGCCCCGTCTCGCCGACGTTGAACGCGGTCACGAGGATGACGTACGTCTCCCTGTTGCGCACCTGGATGCTGAGCTGCGCGTCCGTTCCCAGCGCGCCGTCGTCGTCTTCCTCGCAGGGATCGCAGTCGGTCCCGCCTGGCGGCCCGGCCAGCAGGTAGGCGTCGAAGTCTTCCGAGCGCAGGGTGATGAGGTACGTCGTCCCCACCACCGTCGGGAACCGCCACACGTCGTGGTACTGGCCGGTGGCCAGGGTGGGATCATCTTCCGTCAGCTCCCCGAACACGGTCTCGCCGACGCCGATGTACTCCTGCGTCGCGGCGGAGACGGGTGAGGCGAGCAGGAGCGCGAAGAGCAGGGGAATGCAGCGCATGGAATCCGCTCCGTGAAGCGGGAGGATGATGGCGGGACGGGATCGCCCCGCCGGATGGGCGGGACTGCTACCGCGACCCGTGTCGATCCGTTCCGCGGATCCCCTGAAAACGAGCCGCGGCCCCGCCCGGAGGGACGAGGCCGCGGTTCCGGCGACCGGAGAGGAAACCCGTCAGGCGATCATCATCATCGGGTCCTCCAGGTACTGCTTGAGCGTCTGGAGGAACTGCGCGCCGGTGGCTCCGTCGATCACGCGGTGGTCGCAGCTCAGGGTGACGCGCATCCGCTGGCGGACGGCCATGTTCCCCTCGTCGTCGACCACCACCTTGGGACCGACGGCTCCGACCGCGAGGATGGCGGCCTCGGGCGGGTTGATGACGGCGGTGAACTCCTCGATGCCGAACATCCCCAGGTTGCTGATGGAGAAGGTGCTTCCCGTGTACTCCTCGGGCTTGAGCTTCTTCTCCCGCGCGCGGCCGGCCAGCTCCTTGACCTCCGCGGCGATCTCGCCGAGCCCCTTGCGGTCCGCGTCGCGGACGACGGGGGTGATGAGCCCCTCCTCCACCGCCACCGCCACGCCGATGTGCACCTGCTCGTACAGGTGGATGGCGTCGCCGGTCCAGGCGGCGTTGACGAACGGGTGCCGGCGCAGCGCCATGGCGACGGCCTTGATCACCAGGTCGTTGGGACTGGTCTTGATCCCCTGGTCCTTGAAGCGCTCGTTGACCCGCGCCCGCAGCGCCATCGCCTCGCCCATGTCCACCTCGATGGTGAGGAAGAAGTGGGGCACCGGGCCGATGGACTGCGTGAGCCGCCGCGCGATGGTCTTGCGCATCTGCGTGAGCGGATGCTCGCGGTAGCGCGCGTCGGTGCTGGGCGGCACGGGCGCGGCCGGCGGGGCGGCCGGCCCCTCCGCCGAGACGGGCTGCGCCTGCGGGGCCGCAGCCTGCGCGGGGGCGCCGCCCTGCGCCACGGCCTGCTCGATGTCGCGCTTGATGATGCGCCCGCCCGGCCCGGTGCCCTGCACCGCGCCGATCTGCATCCCCGCTTCCTGCGCCAGCCGCCGCGCCAGCGGCGAGGCCTTCACCCGACCGTTGTCGGCGCCGGGGGCCGCACCCTGCTGGGCCTGCGGTGCTTCGGCGGCCCGGGCTGCCGGCGCGTCCGCCGCCGGCGGCGCCTGCGCGGGCTCGGCGGGCGCGGGGGATGCCGGGGGCGCGGCCGTCGCGGCGGCCCGGGCGCTGTCGCCTCCACCGGCCGCCGCCTGCTGCGCCGGGGCCTCGGCCGCGGCGGGCGCCTGCGCGGGCGCCGCGTCCGCGCCGCCGACCAGCGACGAGATGTCCTCGTCCGCCCCGGCGATGACGGCGATCATCGTCCCGACGTTGGACGTGTCGCCCTCGCCGATCAGGCGCTTGCGCAGCACGCCGCCGCCGCGGGCCACCAGCTCCATGGTGGCCTTGTCGGTCTCCACCTCGGCCAGGACGTCGCCTTCCTTGACCTCGTCGCCTTCGTTCTTGAGCCAGGTGACCAGGCGCCCCTCTTCCATCGTGGGCGAGAGGGCTTCCATGTAGACTTTCGTCGCCATCGTCTCTGAATGCAGAAGTGCCTAGTGCCAAGTACCAAGTGCCAAGTAACTGCCAAGGGTTTTCCTTGGCACTTGGCACTTGGTACTTGATCCTTATCGGTACAGCACCTGGTTCACCTTCTCCACCACCAGCTCCGCGCTGGGCTTGGCGGCCTTCTCCAGCCCCTTGGCGTACGGCATGGGCACGTCCGCCTGGGTGACGCGCAGGATCGGCGCGTCCAGGTGGTCGAACGCCTCTTCCTGGATCATCGCGGCGATGGTCGCCGTGATCCCGCCGAACGCCCACCCCTCCTCCAGCAGCACCACGCGGTTCGTCTTGGCCACGGTGGCCAGGATGGCGTCGGTGTCCAGCGGGCGCAGGCTGCGCAGGTCCAGCACGTCCGCCTGCACGCCGTCCTTCTCCAGCGCGGCGGCGGCCTGCAGCGCCACGTGGATC
>DASTNU010000196.1:0-4664 GCA_035720605.1 Longimicrobium sp.
GCCGAGGGTGAGGAAGCGCCCCGCCGCCGTCCCGGCCGCCCGCGCGGCAGCGGTACCGGCCGGCGCGGGCCCCGTGGTGGGATGGCCATGCCCAACCTGCTGGGGCAGTGGACGCCGGAGACCATGGCGGAGCGCGCGCTGATGGGCGCCTACACCCTTTCCCGCGGCAAGGCCGACAAGACGGTCACCAGCCAGGCCATCAACGCCGAGCTCAAGCGCGCCGGCATTCCCGTCCCCAACATCACCCGCGCCATCGAGTCCAACCTGCGCGCCAAGCCGCCGCTGATGGTGCAGAAGAAGAAGATGGGCACCACCCGCCAGGCCCGTAAGCAGTACGCCATCACCCCCGAGGGGGTGGAGTTCGTGGAGGGCAAGCTGCAGGGCGGCGCCGGCTCCGGCGAGGAGTAGCGCCAGGCTCCAGCCCCGCGATCCGCACAAGATTCGCGCCCCCGCCGGTCCGCCGGCGGGGGCGCGCTCGTGTTTACGGCTCCGCCTACCGATGCAAACCTTATACAAAGGTCCTCTTCCGTGCGTCCGCCGATCACCGGAAGGCCGCTTCGTGACGAAAGCGAAAGCGTGGCTTGACGCGCGATTTTCCGACGGCAATCTTCGGCGGCGGTCCCCCCCCAAAGCGATCCCGACCACCCTCCCACCGGCCGTGCGCGGCTATCGTGGGCCTTTGCCGTACCTTCTCGCCCACGGAGATCGCTGGATGCATGGCGTAATCTTTTCCGAGCTGCGCAAGTACGTCGAAAACCGCCACGGCGAAGACGCGTGGAAGGGGCTGCTCAGGTCGGCGGGCCTCGGCGCGCGCATCTACCTGCCGATCCGCGAGTACCCGGACGGCGAGGCGGCCGCGCTGGTCTCCGCCGCTTCGGCCGCGACGGGCGTACCGGCGCGGGACATCCTGGAGGACTTCGGCACCTTCATCGCCCCCGACCTGCTGGAGATGTACCGCTCCCTGGTGCGACCCGAGTGGCGCACCCTCGATTTCCTGGAGAAGACCGAGGAGACCATCCACCGCGTGGTGCGGCTGAACGATGCCGCGGCCAGGCCGCCGGAGCTTCGCTGCGAGCGAACCGCCGGCGACGAGGTGCTGGTCCGGTACGCGTCCGCCCGGCGGATGTGCGGCGTCGCGATCGGCATCGTGCGCGGGGTGGCGGCGCACTACGGCGAGTGCGTGGAGATCGTCGAGCGCCGCTGCATGCACCGCGGTGATCCCGAGTGCGAGATCGTGGTCCGCGTCACCTGACCGCGGCGGGGAACCGGCGTCCACCGCGAGAACGACGGCTCACCGCGGTTCCATCGTGCGTGCGCCCGGTATCGAACGCGAGCAGCGGCAGTGCGAGAGTGCGGGAGTCACCGAGCCGCAGGCGCATACTTGCACCCGGCGCCTGTCCGGATCGGAGCGCCCCGCGGAATGCCGCGGGGCGCGCTCGGTTTTCTCCCCGCAGCCAGCCGTCGTGCCGTCGCGGGCCTGCCCAACGGTATGTATCGAAAATTTTTCGGAAGGCACCTGTCCCGCCGCACTCACACCGGAGCCGGCGTCGTCTCCACCTGCCGCGCGTCTTTTTCGAAAGGCTTGCCCTGGCAGACAGGCCGGTGGGCCGGGGTGTCGTCGCCTTCCATCGTGCGTTCGGAGGGTTCGCGAGATCGCGCATCAGGTGTCGTGTGGGCTGGCTCCTGCGACACTCCGGCAGGCCTCATCGCTCCGTGCGAGTCCTGAAAAAACAGGTTCATCGCGGATTTTGCTGCAGCGCGCGATGGACGTCGTGCGCAGCGGCGGCGAGCCCCACGGGATCGTTCCGCGGCGGCGGCAGCGTGGCGTACACGCTTTCTCCCGGGCGGCGCATCGAGCTCGGCGGCATCTTCGCGAACAGCGGCCTGAGCCAGCTTACTCCCGGCGCCGGCGCGGACTACCGCTACCGCGCGCTCAGCCTCACCGGCCTCTGGACGTTCTGAATAGAGTGCCGGCCTGCACCAGGGGACGGGGGGGCGGCGCCGGTGGAGCCGCCCCCTTTCCGTCCGCGCCGGATCCGCGGTGAACCTCCGGGGCATGCGGCGCGACCCCGACCTGAACCATGTACGGGAATCCCCATGTGACCGTGGACTCAAGGCAGGCGTCATGTACCCCTGCGAGGACCCCCCAGGCGCCGCTCCACTCCAATGACAGTTTTGTGCCGGAAGTGGAACGTCTCGTGCAAAGGCAGGCGGCGCACGTTCGCCCACACGCCCCCAGGAAGGAGTCCCCCAGTGCCCGGTCCAGCCAGGAAAAAGCCGTTCCACGATCCCGAGCTGGTCGTCTACGGACGGCGGCCGCCGCAGCATGCAAGCCAGGTTTTGCCGCCGGCGATGAAGCCCGGGGCGGGAGGGACCACCTCCGCCGTCTTCCCGCAGGCCGCGGGACTCGCACGGCCGGCCGGGGCAACGCGCTGAGTCCGTTGCCGGCAAACTTTTCCGGATCCGGCGGAATGGTGGGGAGAGATGCGCTCCGCGCGGGAGCGCCTGGGACACGGGCCGGCCGGCGGCATCCGCCGGCCGGCCCGGACGTCGTCGCGGGCCGGAGGTCCCGGGTCCGGCTCCGTCGGGTCCATCTTTCCGGCGTCGGGGATGAGGAATGGCGCCAGCCGGCGCGTGGGGTATCGCGGGCGCGTGGGGGCCTGCTATACTCACGTGATTGTGCCGCGCCGGCGGCGATCCCGTCCCACGCCCCGCATTGCCCAGATGGCCGAACACGCCCACGACGCGCAGGAGCACCTGGACCGCGCCGCCGAGATCGTGTGGGACGCCATCCAGCGCCTGGAAGAGGCGCAGCGCGTGCTGTTCAAGGCCGGGGACTGCTACGTGGCGCAGGTGTACGGCGACGGCGTCCGCAACGTGATCGAGGTGACCGAGGACCTGGCCGACGCCGTGGGCGACCTGACGCAGGCGCACATCGAGATCGGCAAGATCGGCAAGCGCGACCGCGGCCGCGGGTGGAAGGGTTCCTAGCAGCGGTTTTCCCGCAGTGATTGCGGAATCGCGCAGACAAAAGCGAGGGCGCAGAGGAATCCCGGACTCCTCCGCGCCCTCTCTCTTTTCCTCCGCACCCTCCGCGTGAACCATTCCTTGCCGTCACTCGAACCAGACGGCGATCTCGTCGAGCGGCTTGCGGGTGAGGTCCGGGACGCGCGCATCGGGGGCGGGATAGCCCACGGGCATCAGCAGGAACGGCTTCTCGTTCGCCGGGCGCTGCAGCAGCTCGCCCAGGAAGCCCATCGGCGAGGGGGTGTGGGTGAGCGTCGCCAGCCCCATCCGGTGGATGGCGGCGATGAAGAACCCCGCCGCGATGCCGCAGCTCTCGCCGGCGTAGTAGTGCGTACGGCGGGTGCCGTCCGGGCGGACGCCGTACGTCTGCCGGAACAGCACCACCACGTACGGCGCCGTGGTGATGTGCTCCTTCACCGCGTCCGTCCCCAGCGGCGCCAGCGCCTCCACCCACTCCACCGGCATCCGCCCGCCGTAGTTGATGCGCTCCTCCTCTTCCGCCGCCTCGCGCATGCGGCGCTTGATCCGGGGATCGGAGACCACCACGAAGGTCCACGGCTGCTGGTGCGCGCCCGACGGCGCCGTCCCCGCCGTGCGGACGGCGTGCTCGATCAGCTCGCGCGGCACCGGCTCGTCCGAGAAGTGCCGCGTGGTGCGCCGCCGCTGCATCTCGGCATGAAAGCCGCGCGCGCGGCGCAGCATCTCGTCTTCCGGCAGCCGCTCGAACGGCAGCGGGACGAGGGAGCGCGGAGTGGTGCTCATCAGGCGAGATCGACGCAATGGCGGAAGGACGACCGTGCTCCGTAATACGATGCCCGCGCCGAAAACGCCACCCGCGGCCTTGTTGGTTCCCGGCGCGCCGTCTACCTTCCGCAACCGTTCCGGATTCCGTCCCCTCTTGCCGACCGTCGCGCGATGGAGCTGCTGTCCGTCCCCTTCACCCACCGCCACTGGACGGAGGCGTACGATGCGGTGATCACCGTGCGGGGCGTGGTGCGCACGGAAGAAGACGGGCTGGCGCTGGAGTTCCGCCGCAGCGAGCACAGCTACGGCGTGAAGCCGTCGAGGGAGGACGAGATCCGCACCATCGCCATCCCCTGGGCGGAGATCCAGTCGATCACGTACCGGCCGCGGTTCCTGCTGCTGGGCGCGCTGGTGCTGCGGACGCGCACGCTGCGCGCGCTGGACGGGATTCCCAACGCCCAGGGCACGGAGCTGCTGATCCCCGTCGCCCGCCGCGACCGGCTGAACGCGCGCGAGCTTGCCGTCAACGTGGAGCTCGCCCTGGCCGAGGCGCGCCTCGCGGCCCTCGAAACCCCCACCGTCCCACGCTCGCTGCCCTCGATCTGAATCGCGGAGTGAGCGTGGAAATCCTGCACGCCCCGATCTCGATGGAGCCGCTGTCCGTCCCCTTCGCCAACACCTGGTTCACGCCCAACTTCGACGGGCTGGTCTCCGTCCGGGGCCTGGTGCGGACGGAACCGGAGGGGCTGGTGATCGAGTTCCGCCGGACGCACACCACCTTCGGAGTGCAGGAGGTGCGGCGGGGGGAGATCGGCACCCTCACCGTCCCCTGGGCGGAGATCCGGTCGATCTCGTTCCGCCGCCGATGGCTGGTCCGAGGCGTGCTCGTGCTG
>DASTNU010000197.1:0-7094 GCA_035720605.1 Longimicrobium sp.
TCTTCCGGGGTGTAGCGGATCAGGGCTGCCGTGGCCATTCGCTCCTCTCGGACCGGGGTTGGCCCGAGTGTACGGTTGTGGGATGTAACCGCGCAAGTGGCTTACACTTGACCGCAACCAATGCGCCAGCAACGGAACGGAGTGGTTACGCAGCTGGCGGATTCAGGATAGCGTCGTAGCGGAGCGCAGCCAAGAAAGCTGCGGCGGGGCAGCGCACGGCGATCGTGTGCTTCGCGCTCCGTTTCCCGTACGGAGAACGTTCCGGAGCCTGCATCCGGCGACTACTGTGCAAGCGTGCGTCACCTGTGACGGGCACGGCAGCACATTGATCCGGAGGCGACATCATGGCCAGGACTGCACTGGTGATCAGCGGAGGTGGATCCAAGGGCGCGTTTGCGGTAGGGGCGCTCAAGTACCTGATCGGGGAGCTGGGCCTCAGCTTCGACGTGGTCGCCGGCACCAGCACCGGCGCCCTCATCGCGCCCCTGATCGTCGCGCGGGGAAGGGACGCGCTCCCCACGCTGGAGAAGGAGTACACCACGGTCGGCACGCGCGACATCCTGAGTGGCCTGCCGGCCGTGCGCGTGGTCACCGGCAAGCCGTCGCTGTACGACAGCGACCCGCTGGAACGGCGCATCGACAAGCACATCACCGATGATGTGTTCCGGACCCTGCGCGACAGCCCGCGGCAGCTTGCCGTGACCACCGTGGACCTGCGGGATGGAAAGCTGGTCTACTACCAGACCGGACCGCGCATCCAGACCGACGAGCTGGTGGAGCAGGTGACCAGCCGTGAGCAGCTGGCGCGCGCCGTCCACGCCTCCGCCAGCATCCCCGTCGCCATGCCGCCGGTGGTGAACGCCCGTGCCGGCCACCCCGACGACGGCTACGTGGACGGAGGCGTGCGCGAGTACGTTCCCATCGAGATCGCCATCGACGCGGGCGCCACCGACATCTGCTGCATCATCCTGGCGCCGCCGTTCGAAAAGCGGCCGCTGTACACCAGGCGCTTCGGCAGCGTGGTGGACGTGCTGCAGCGTTCGGTGGACCTGCTGACGGAGGAAGTGGGAGCCAGTGACGTCAAGCTCTCGGAGCTGTACACGCGCGGCCGCGTGTACCTGGACCGTGCGCGCACCGTCCTGGCACAGGAAGGGGTCGGCGATGAGGTGCTGCGCCGCGCGTTCGACGAGTCCGGTGTCCCCAATCCCTTCGCGAACAAGGTGGCGGTCGCGCTGCGCATCATCCGGCCACCGGAGATGCTGCGGGGCGACACCCTCAAGTTCGATCCGGAGGACATGCGCTGGAACCTGGAGTTCGGCTACCGTTGCGCCAAGGAGCAATGGCCCGGCACGCCCAGCGTGTGACTGCCGTGCGCCGCAACGGGGAACGCGCCTCGCGGGTTCTCGCCGGCCAGGACCTGGAACGGACAGGGCCGCGGACGATCGTCGTCCGTGGCCCGCTGCAGGATGCGCCGGAGGGAACCGTTTGGGACACGGCGGGGTTCCCAGCAATCCGCCGGGAGCCGGGGCGCGGTACGGTACACACCAACTGAACGGAGGGGCGATGCGGAGAGCCACGCGATGGGCGGGATGCGCCCTGGGGGTGCTGGTGATGGCGGGCTGCGCGGCCAATCCGCGCGCGCAGGGCGCCACGGAGGAGGCGTTCGTGCGCGTGGTGGTGGAGAACCAGCGGGAGCGCCCCGACTTCCTGCGGGTGTTCCTGGTGCCCGCGAGCGGCGCGGAGATCGCCCTGGGCGTCACCTCCACCCTGGGCACCGACACCCTGGTGGCCAGGGGGCACCTGCCGTCCGGCCGCTACTCGCTGCGCGCCGAGGGGAGTACGGGAGGGATCACGCGGTCCACCACGGTGTTCCTGCGCGGCGGCGACACCCTCCACTGGAACCTGCGCGACCACACGGTGCGGCAGTCACGGTAAGCAATCCCCCTGGAGAGGGACGAAAGCCCCGCCGGACAACGGGTCCGGTGGGGCCTGTCGTGTAAGCCAGGGAGGTTCGACTCCGGGCGCCTCACACGCCGGCCGGCTCGGCCTCGCGCGTCCGCGCCGGGTAGTGGCTCTCCACGTAGTCGTCCAGGATGCGCTTGAACTCGTCGGCGATGTGGTCGCCGCGCAGGGTGGTGAAGTGCTCGCCGTCCACGTACACCGGCGCCCTGGGCTCCTCGAACGTCCCCGGCAGGCTGATCCCCAGGTTGGCGTGCTTGCTCTCGCCCGGGCCGTTCACCACGCACCCCATCACCGCCACCTTCATCTCCTCCACCCCCGGGTGCGTCTCGCGCCACACCGGCATCTGGTCACGCAGGTACCCCTGGATGCTCTCCGCCAGCTGCTGAAAGTAGGTGGACGTCGTACGCCCGCACCCCGGGCAGCTGGTCACCTGCGGTGCAAAGGAGCGGATCTCCAGCGACTGCAGGATCTGCTGCGCCACGTGCACCTCTTCCGTGCGGTCGCCGCCCGGCTTGGGCGTGAGCGAGACGCGGATGGTGTCGCCGATCCCCTCCTGCAGCAGGATGGAAAGGCCGGCCGTGGACGCCACGATCCCCTTGGTGCCCATCCCCGCCTCGGTGAGCCCCAGGTGCAGCGGATAGTCGCTGAGCGGCGCCAGCTTGCGGTACACGCGCACCAGGTCCTGCACGCCGCTCACCTTGGCGCTGAGGATGATGCGGTCGTGCGCCAGCCCGCAGGCTTCGGCGAAGGCGGCGGAGCGCATGGCGCTCTCCACCATCGCGTTCATCATCACCTCCTTCGCGTCCCGCCGCTCCGCCTCCGGCAGCGCCGCGTTGGCGTCCATCATCTCCGTGAGCAGCGCCTGGTCCAGCGAGCCCCAGTTCACCCCGATGCGCACCGGCTTGCCGAACTCGACGGCGCGCTCGACGATCGCCCGGAAGTTCTCGTCGTGCCGCTTGGCGCCCACGTTGCCGGGGTTGATGCGGTACTTGGCGAGGGCGCGGGCGGTGTCGGGGTACTTCGCCAGGAGGAGGTGGCCGTTGTAGTGGAAGTCGCCCACGATGGGCACCTCCACGCCGCGCGCCCGCAGGAACTCCACGATGTACGGAACGGCGCGCGCCGCCTCGTCGTTGTTCACGGTCACGCGCACGATCTGGCTGCCGGCACGCCACAGGGCGGCCACCTGCCGTACGGTGCCCTCCACGTCGGCGGTGTCGGTGTTGGTCATGGACTGCACCACCACCGGGTGCGCGCTCCCCACGGGAACGCCGCCCACGTTCACGGTGACGGTGCTTCGGCGCTGTATGAGCTGCATGTGCAAGTGCGGTCGCGAGTTGCTGGACGAGGGAAATCTAACGCCCCCGGCCGTTCTTCGGAAACCGCCCGTCCCTCGGTTCCACCGGAGAATGCTAGGAGCGCGGCGAGCACGCCATTAATTTGAGAAGTGGCGGGACCGGGACGCCGGGCTCGACGCCGGCCGGCCCACCGATCCGACCGTTGATTTCTCCTCCATCATCCCGCGGTGGAGATCCCTTCATGACGTCTCCGGAGGATACGCTCGCCCGGGACGGCACCGCCGGAGGCCGCGACGTCCACGGCTTTGTCCGGCGCCTCCGCGAGCGCAAGCTGGTGCAGTGGGCGCTCGCCTACCTGGCGGGCGCGTGGCTGGTACTCCAGCTCTTCGGCGAGCTGCGCGAGAGCTTCGGCTGGAGCGCCGCCGCTGGCCGTTCCGTCGCGGTGCTCCCCTTCGCCAACCTGAGTGCAAGCCGGGAGAACGAGTACTTCTCCGACGGGATCACCGAGGACAGCTCGCGGAGGGGGATGAGGGTTCCCCCCCTCACTTTATGATCGCCGTCATCCACGCCACGCGCGGCCAGAAAGGACCGGCGCTCCGTGCCCTCGCCGAGACGGTCGCGCGCGGGTGGAGGGACGTCTGGTTGCTGTCCAATTACCCGGCTTTCGCGGAGCTGCGGGGCGAGCGCCGGTTCCAGGCAGTCGTTACGCGACTGCGGGCGGAGGTCGCGCTGCAGCGGCAGCGGGTGGAACGCGAAGGCTTCTGACGCGATGCCGCCCGGCCGATCACGGGCGGAAGCGCCGCCGGTCCATCGAAACGTTGATGCTTCGTTCCTTCCTATCGCGCGGGAAGCTACCCCATGGCCTTTCCGAAACAGTCACTCGCCAAGCGCGGCACCGGCGGCCGGGACGCACAGGGCGTTCTCCGCCGCCTGCTGGAGCGCAGGGTGGTGCAGTGGGCGCTCACCTACCTGGGGGGCGCGTGGCTGGTGGTGCAGGTGTTCGACGCGTTGAGCCCGAGCTTCGGCTGGAGGCCGGTGGTGGGACGCGTCATCGTCGCGCTGCTGGCGGCGGGCCTGCTCGTCACGCTGGTGGTGGCGTGGTACCACGGCGAGCAGGGCCGGCGGCGGGTGAGCGGGCTGGAAATGCTGATGCTGGGGGTGCTGTTCGTGATCGGGGGCAGCCTGGTCGAACTGGCGAGCCGCGATCGCGCCGCGCCGGCGGCGGCGCCGGGCTCATCCCTCGCCCCACCGCCGCGGCCGCCCGCCGCCGGCCGGTCCCTGGTGGTGCTCCCCTTCGCCAACCTGAGCGGGAGCCGGGAGAACGAATACTTCTCCGATGGCGTGGCCGAGGACATCCTCGCCCACCTCTCGCGGATCGGCGGACTGCGGGTGATCAGCCGCACCTCGGCCATGGCCTACCGCGGAAGCAACAAGACGCTCCGGCAGATCGCGGGCGAACTGGGGGTGAGCCATGTGGTGGAGGGGAGCGTACGCCGCGCGGGCAACCACGTGCGCATCAGCGTGCAGCTGGTCGACGCGCGGACGGACGCGCACCTGTGGGCGGAGAGCTACGACCGCGAGCTGAAGGACGTCTTCCAGGTCCAGAGCGACATCGCGCAGCAGATCGCGGGGGCACTCCAGATCCGGCTCACCCAGAGCGAGCGGGATCGGATCACAGCCGCCCCCACCACCAGCCTGACCGCGTACGACTACTACCTGCAGGGGCGGCAGTACTATCTCCGCTTTACGGAGTCCGACCTCAACCGGGCAATCGCACTCTTCGAGCATGCCATCTTGCTCGATCCCAATTACGCGCTCGCCTACGCCTGGCTGGCGCGCGCCCGGATCTCGCTGACGCCGTTCCGCAACGACTCCGCGGACGTGCTGAGCCGCAGGGCCATCGCGCTGGATCCAGACCTCTCGGATGGATACGCGGCCCTCGCGGAGGTCAATCGGCTGCAGGGCCGTTTCTCCGCCGCGCTCGAACACTACCGCAGGGCCGTGGCGCTCAATCCCAACGACGCCACCGCGACGGTCGAGCTCGGGCAGACGTACGGGCACATGGGCCGCCTGGACGAGTCTCTCCCGTGGCTCAAGTATGGCATCGGCCTGGACCCGCGCACGGTCTGGCCGTACTCGGCCGTCTGTGCCACGTATATTTTCCTCGAGATGCTGGATGAAGCCGAGCGGTGGTGCCGCCGGGGTCTGGAGTTGGAGCCGGACTTTGCGTGGCTGCACTCCGAGCTGGCCAACCTGTACCATCGGCGGGGAAACCTGGCGAAGGCGCGGGAGCACACGACGAACCTGCGTGAACTGGATTCGATCCACACGGGTGTCGCGAGGCTTGATCTGTGGCAGGGCAACCTGGCGGCCGCCCTGCCGTACATCCAGCGATCCATGCTTGCCAGGTCGCACATGGATCCGACCGTTGGCTACATCTACTGGAAGCTCGGTGATCGCGCGCGGGCGGAGAGCGAATTCCGCCAGGTCGAGGAGCGCTTGGACCTGAGGCTCGCGGAGGGGGATGAGGGCTGGTTTCCGCATATGGGGCTCGCTGTCATCCGCGCCACGCGAGGCCAGAACGGCCAGGCACTCCGCGCCATCGAGGAGGGTATCGCGCACGGCTGGAGGGACGCCTGGTCACTTTCCACCTACCCGCCGCTCGAGTCGCTGCGCGGCGAGCCTCGTTTCCAGGAGATCCTCGCCGGGCTGCGGGCGGAGGTCGCGCGGCAGCGACAGCGGGTAGAACGCGAAGGCCTCTGACTCCACCGCTGCCCGACGGAGACGGACACCGCACCCGCGCCTTTCATCGACGCGTTGTGTGCTTCGTTCCTTTCCTGTGCCGCGGGGAGCTACCTCATGACGCCTCCGGAGCAGCCGCTCGCCCAACCGGCCGCCGGCCGCGACGTCCACGGCTTTGTCCGGCGCCAGCGCGAGCGCAAGCTCGTGCAGTGGGCGCTCGCCTACCTGGCGGGCGCGTGGCTGGTGCTGCAGGTCTTCGGCGCGGTGAGCACGAGCTTCGGCTGGAGGCCGGCGGTGGGGCGCGTGCTGATCGCCCTGCTGGTGGCCGGGCTCTTCGTCGCGCTGGTGCTGGCGTGGTACCACGGCGAGCAGGGGCGCCAGCGGGCGAGCGGGCCGGAGCTGCTGATGCTGGCGGCGCCCGCCGCTGGCCGCTCCGTCGCGGTGCTCCCCTTCGCCAACCTGAGTGCAAGCCGGGAGAACGAGTACTTCTCGGACGGCGTCGCCGAGGACATCCTCACCAACCTCTCGCAGGTCGCCGGCCTGCGGGTGATCAGCCGCACCTCGGCCATGGCGTACCGGGGAAGCAGCAAGCCGCTGCGGCAGATCGCGGGCGAGCTGGGGGTGAGCCATGTGGTGGAGGGGAGCGTGTGGCGGCGGGCGAGCACGCGAGGACTGCTGTGGCGCAGGACTCCGTCTGGATCTATCTGATGGGGCGGCTCGAGATGTACAGGGGCAACCTGCCGGCGGCCCGGGACCATTACGGGTGGCCGATGCGCGGCAGCGATCCGCGGACCCGCTTGCGATCAAACCCGCGATCCGGCCCTGCCCGTCCGGAACCACCCCGCGAGCCGTTGCCTTCTGACGCACGGCCGGGGGAGCGCGTAGATTGGGAGCGGGAGGGCAGGTCGCCCTCCCGCTCCTTTTTTCCGTCCTTCCCGGGGGCGCGGCATGCAGGTGGATTTCGACGGGATGGTCCGCACGCTGGGCGAGCTGGTGCGCATCAACTCCATCAACCCCGCCTTCAGCGGCGGCGCCACGGACGAGCGCCAGGTGGCCGCGTACGTCCGCGAGGCGATGGAGGCGCTGGGGATGGAG
>DASTNU010000198.1:0-3888 GCA_035720605.1 Longimicrobium sp.
TGGCTGGATGAACAGGCGGCTATTACTCTGAGCGGAGCACGTCCTGGCGTCCGTGGCGGACGTGCAGCCCGTGAACGCGATCTACCATCACCGTGAAGAGGATGCGGTATGAACCGACCACGCGGTGCCGGATCTCGTCCTCGAACTCCGCGTTCTCCGGTGCCGGAGCAAAGGAGAGCGGGAAATCTCCGAGCCCCAGCATCGCCTCCTCAATCGATGGAACCACGGGTCCGGGTAGTCCGGCGAGTGGGCGTGCTCCTGGAGATAACGGAAATGCTGTCTGATGTCTTCTCGCGCCGATGTTTCAACAATGACCCGATACACTACTCCACACGAACGCCTGCGCCGAGCTCGGTCCGAAGCTCGTCGAGCGCCTCCTCCGCCGGCATGCCCTGTGCTCGCCGCATAGATACCAGTCCCCGGTTGATTCCAACGATCGCCTCTGCGCGATCCAGCCGATCCAGCAGTTCCTGGTATGCAGAGGCATCCTGCACCACCAGCTCGGCCTTGCCGTTGATCGTCAACACGCTGGGTCGCCCCGTGTGCCGCAAGCGCTCGACATGCTCACGAGTGCTCCGCTGAAAATCCGTAAGCGAGTGGATGTCAGATGTCTTGAACATAGGCCCTGCTGTTCAGCATGGAATTCACTGCGTTATCAATGATCGCACACCCGTAAGACGACGTCAAGGATTACCGTAATGCCGGCGTGGGGCAGGCGACGCGCTCCATCCGAAACTCCATGTCGCGGTTGCTTCCCTCTTCGCCCTCCAGGCGCGCAACGAGGGTACGGGCGTCGACCCGCCGGTAGGTGATCCGCCTGGGATAGTCGTGCCTCGGGTCCTCGAAGGTGGCCTCGCCCGGCCGGCTCGACGTCAGGCGGAAGCGGCCCTCCGCGGTGCCCATCGGCGCGGGGATGAGGACGGTCCTCCCCGAGTCCGCCACGATCCGGCTGAACTCCCATCCTCGCGTGCGGCCGGTGTTGTCGTCCAGGTAGCGGGTCATCGCCAGCATCACGTCCGAGTTCGCGGCCGTCCACTGCTCCTCGATGGAGCGATCCACCCCCGCGTCGCCGCGCCAGCACCCCGCCAGGAACGAGAGCGCCGCCAGCGGACGCTCCGGCTGCTGCGCCCGCGCCGCGGCCGGCGCGGCGGCGGCCATGGCGAGGATGAGGAAGAAGCGAGAGATCGTGGTGTGCATCGGACGCTGGATCGGCATGGGGAAGCCTCAGGGCATGGGTGGGACTGCGCACGCAACGATGCGCAGCCGCCGCGGGGTTGTCCAGCATTTTCGGCGATGTCGGGGAGATCGGTTTTCCACCCCGTCGCAGCGGTGCGCCCGGTCCTTGCAACTGCACCCCGCCGGCAGCAGTCCCCCCTGACCCGAGAAACTCCGGAGGTACCGATGGCGCTGTTCGACGGACCCGCGCGCGCAGTGGAGCAGCACGCCCATCACGCCGTGCAGGAGGCATCGCCGTGGGTGCAGTCGCTGGCCCGGCTGGGATACGCGGCCAAGGGGGTCGTGTACGTAATCATCGGCGCGCTGGCGGCGCAGGCGGCCTTCGGCGGGCGCCAGGTGGAGGGCCACGAGGGCGCGCTGGGCACCATCCTGGAGCAGCCGTTCGGCCGGGTGCTGCTGGTGATCGTGGCCGTGGGGCTGGCGGGATTCGTCCTCTGGCGGTTCGTGCAGGCGGCGCTGAACCCGGAGCACAAAGGCGACGGCGCGAAAGGCCTCATCGTCCGCATCGGCCTGCTGATGAGCGCCGTCACCTACGCGGCGGTCACGATGGAGGCGGTGCGGATGATCCGCGGCTCCGGCGGTGGAGGGGAGGGCAACGGGGCACAGCACTGGACGGCGCGGCTGATGGAGCAGCCGTTCGGGCGCATCGCCGTGGGGCTGGTGGGGGCGGGGATCGCGGCGTACGGGCTGTACGAGATCTACAAGGCCTTCACCTCCGACCTGGGCAAGCGGCTGGACCTGGCCAGCGCCGCCGTGGCGACGCGGCGGCGGGTGGTGGCGGTAGGGCGGGCGGGGACGGCGGCGCGGGGCGTGGTGTTCGGCATCATCGGCTGGCTGGTGATCCAGGCCGCGCTGCAGTACGACCCGGCGAAGGCGCAGGGGCTGGAGGCCGCGCTGGGCACCCTGCGCCAGGCTGCGTACGGCCCGTACCTGCTGCTGGCCGTGGCGCTGGGGCTGATCGCCTACGGCCTGTTCCAGCTGGTCAAGGCGCGCTACCGCGTGATCCGCCCGGCGTAGGGGGAATCGGGCCGGGCGGTGATGGACGGTTTTCGCCGGCAGCAGGCCGCCCCCCATCCCCGACCCTTCCCCCACAAACTGCGTGGGGGAAGGGGTTGGATTCGAACTGCGTGGATGGCCCCGGAATGACAGGTCACGGTGCCGGGGTGAAATCGTACTCCACGCGACAACGAAATCCGCGATGAACCAGAAGTAAGGGCATTCTCTTTTCGGGACTCGTAACAAGCAGTTTACACGGTCGATATTTGACACAAAACACTTGTTTTTTCTTCAGTAGCAGATATTTTGTTTATACCTCATCTGTTCCGAGCCTCCCGGAACCCCTCCGTGGGAAGGCTCGGCACCTTCAACCAGCAGGACATTTCCCCATGACGTGCAACATCCAAGCAGCTCGGCGCGGCTGGCCCCGCATGGGACTGGCCGTGGCGCTCGCGGCACTGGCCGCGTGCTCGGACACCCCCTCCCCGTCGGACGCGGCGGCCCCCCCATCTCCCCAGGCCCTGCTCGCGGCCAGCGGCTACGCCCAGGCGGACAGTACCCTGGACGACGACCTGGAGCGCATCGCCCGCACCATGGTGCCCGGCTATGCCAGCCAGATGGTGGACGCCGACGGCCACCCCGTCGTCTTCCTGAAGAACCCCGGCGCCGCCAGCGTGCGCGCGGCGGAGCGGCTGGTGGAGGCGCAGGCGCGGGCACACGGGCGCGCGCCCGTCCGGCCCCGGGTGCGCGCGGTGAAGTACGACTTCGTGGAGCTGCGCGGGTGGCAGCGCCAGATCGCGGCGCGCGCGTTCGGCGCCGACGTGTTCGCGATGGACGTGGACGAGGCGGCGAACCGGGTGTGGCTGGCCGTGGCGGACCAGCCGGCCCGGGGCCGGGTGCAGGCGCTGGCCGCGCAGCTGGGCATTCCGGCCGATGCGGTGGAGGTGTCGGTGACGGGCGTGCCGCGGCCGCGCTACACCCTGCGGGCGCCTCCCTACCCCGTGCACGGCGGAATGCAGATCAGCAACGGCACCTCGCTGTGCTCGGTGGGCTTCAGCGCCTATCGCAGCGGGTTCGGCTACGGCTTCGTGACCGCTTCGCACTGCAGCAACCAGCAGTACGTCGACGACAACGGCACGTCGTACTTCGTCACGGCGGCCGCGGGGAACGAGCTGGGGGTGGAGGTGCTGGATGCCGACTGGGACATCTGCTACGTGGGCACGATGGGCCGGCCGTGCGTGAACGCGGACGCCACGCTCTTCCGCTACAACGCCGGCCGCTCGTACGAGCTGGGCAGAATCGCCCGCACGCTCGGCTACGGCGCCAACCAGCCCGGCTCGCTGGAGATCGATCCGAACAACCCTACCTTCCGCATCATCGAGAAGAACACCTGGGGGCTGGATGTGGGCACCTGGATCGACAAGGTGGGCCGGACCAGCGGGTGGACGCGCGGCCAGGTGACGCGGCGCTGCTTCGACTTTTCGGTGGGCGGGTTCTGGTACCAGTGCCAGTACGAAAGCTCCACCTGGTCCGAGGGCGGCGACAGCGGCTCGCCCATGTTCGTGGTCGCCGGCACCGGGGTGTCGCTGCACGGCCTGCTCTGGGGCGGACCGGAGAACAACTGGGCCGTCACGTGGTACGCCCCGGTGGGCCGGG
>DASTNU010000199.1:0-2337 GCA_035720605.1 Longimicrobium sp.
TCACGCACTCACGCACTCACGCACTCTTCTCCACCCGCATCCGCAATCCCACCGGCCGCAGCGTGATCCCGGGCTTGCCGGCCACCTCCGCCCCCGGGAGGTGGCGCAGGCGCCAGCGGCGGGCCAGGGTGGCCAGCGCCAGCACCCCCTCCATCCACGCGAACCCCTCGCCGATGCACTTGCGCGGCCCCCCGCCAAAGGGAAAATAGGCGAAGCGTGGCAGCGACGCCTCGAAGTCCGGCGCCATCCACCGCTCCGGGCGAAAGGCGTACGGCTCCGGCCACCAGCGCGCGTCGTGGTGCACGATCCACGGGCTCAGCAGCACGATGGTGCCCGCGCGGACGCGGTACCCGCCCGCCTCGAAGTCCTCCAGCGGCTCCCGGCCCACCGTCCACGCGGGCGGGTGCAGCCGCATCGACTCCGCCAGCACGGCGCGCGTGTAGGGCAGCGCCGCGTAGTCGTCCACCGTGGGCGCGCGGCCGCCGAGCACCGTCCCCAGCTCCGCGTGCAGCCGCGCCTCCGCCTCCGGGTGCCGCGCCAGCAGGTGCCAGGTCCAGGCGAGCGCGTTGGCCGTGGTCTCGTGGCCGGCCAGGAAGAGCGTCAGCAGCTCGTCGCGCAGCTGCCGGTCCGTCATCCCCCCGCCGTCGCCCTCCTCGTCGCGGGCGGCCAGCAGCATCCCCAGCAGGTCGTCGCGGTCCTCCCCGCTGGCGCGGCGCTCCGCGATGGCGCGGTAGATGGTGGCGTCCAGCCGCTCCCGCGCGCGGCGCATCCGCACCGTGCCGGGAACGGGGATGCGGTCCAGCAGCGGCGCGAGCGGGTTGTACAGCCGGTCGAACAATCCCAGCGCCGCCGTCAGCGACCGGCCCAGCTCGTCCGCCTCGCCCTCCACGTCCACCCCCAGCAGCGTGCGCCCGGCGATGGCCAGCGTCAGCCGGTTCATCTCGCGGGTGGCGTCCACCTCCATCCCCTCCTGCCAGCGGTCCGCCGCGCCCTCCGCGCCGGCCACCATCGTCCCCGCCATCGCGGCGATGCGGTCGCGGTGAAAGGCGGGCTGCGCCAGGCGCCGCTGCCGCAGGTGAAAGTCGCCCTCGCTGGTGAGCAGCCCCTGCCCCAGCAGCACCTGCGCGCGCTGCAGCGCCAGGCTCTTGATGAAGTTGCGGTGGTGCGTCACCAGGACGTGGCGCACCATCTCGGGATGGCTGAGGATGTACATCCGCCGCCGCCCCAGCTGCGTGGTAACGACGTCGCCGTAGCGCAGGTACAGCCGGTGGATGGATTCCAGCGGGTTGCGCCCGAAGCGGACCAGGCGCAGCGGGGAGCCGCGGCCGCGCGGGCCCGGCGGATCCGGCAGAGACGCGAGCGCCGCCCCGCCGGTGGGCGGGGCGGCGTCGGGGGCGCGCGAGGCCGCGGGCGCCGTGTTCACGCGCTCAGTGGATGGGCGTCCCCAGCCGCCTCCACCGCGCGGCGGTGACGAAGGCCGGGAAGGGCGCCTCGGCGCGGCGGTCGAAGGAGTAGTAGATGAACAGCGGCTTGCCGCGGATCACCCGGCGCGGCACGGGACCCATGAAGCGCGAGTCCAGCGACTGGTCGCGGTTGTCGCCCATCAGCCAGTAGTGGCCGGCGGGGACCACCAGCGGACCCCAGGTGTTGCGGGTGGGCCGGTACGACTGCGGGTCCACCGAGGAAAGGAGGAGCGGCAGGTGGTTCTTGGCGCCGTACGCCTCCGGGCGGACGTTGGGGTCCATCAGCCCGAAGCCCTCCAGCGGGATGGCGTCGTCGGGGGCCTCGTAGTGGGCGTAGCGCTCGTTCACGCGGCTGCCGTTGCGGTACAGCTGCCCGTTCGCCATCTGCAGCGTGTCGCCGGGGGTGCCCACCACCCGCTTCACCACGTCGATCTGCGGCTGGTTGTACGTGGGGCGAAAGACCACGATCTCGCCCGCGCGCGGGTCGCGCACGGCGGGGAGCTTGACGTCGGTAAAGGGAAGCGTGGCGCCGAAGACGGCGTTGTTCGCCATCAGGTAGTCGCCCACCAGCAGCGTCTGCTCCATGCTCTCCGACGGAATGGAGTACGCCGTGACGATGAAGGTGCGGATGACGAAGAAGAGCAGCACCGCGATCAGGATGGACTTGAGCCCCTCCAGCACGCCGCCCTTTTCCGGCTCGGGCGGCTTGCCGCCCTTCTTTCCGCGCGCGTCGCGCCCGGAGCGCAGCGTGCCCTTCAGCTCGGCGCGCGGGGAGTCGCCCCCGCCGGCCGGGGATGCGGCGGCCGTCGCGTCGTCGGGACCGGGGGTGGCGGGGGGCTGCGGGCGCTGCTGCGGCCCCTTGCGGCTGCGGGAG
>DASTNU010000200.1:0-2761 GCA_035720605.1 Longimicrobium sp.
CGGACGTTTAACAGTGGATCGTGGGAGCCGGGTCGATGGGCTTGGAGCTGAGCCGTGCCGGAATCTCACGTATTTGGCGCCACGAGCGCGCGGCTGCTAATCCGCTCTTTTTCCGACGCGGCGTTCACCAGGGTGCCTCACTTTGGTGCCCGCGCACCATTCTGCATCAGCGACGCTCCGCGTCCGCTGCGGCCACTCTCGTTACACGACAACGACTTACCTCTCGCCGCACGGATGGCGCGCGGCATGCCCTTTCTCCGGTCCGCCATTTCCAACGGGATCTCACGGACCACCGGTCGCCGCACACCGCCCGAACAGCGAGCGGTGGCGATACCGAACGCGCCACGGGCGGCACGCTTCGGGGAACCCTGAATACGGGATTTTCCGGGATGCGCGCGGCCCCCGCCACCCGCGGCGACGGCGCGCGCCGGATGTCCCCCGCCCGGCGGGCGCAGCACCGATGGAGCGGTACTCCCGATCGACCGGCCGGACCCACCCCTTCCGCAAGGCAACCCGATGCGCTTCCGCTCCGCCGCAGTGCTCGCCGCCGCCTCACTGGCAGCGTGCTCCGACCAGTCCCCCACCGGCGCCCGCGCGCCCGAGGCCGCCGCCCCGCTGAGGTCCGCCGCGACGGGGCACGCGGTCGACGGCTCGTACATCGTCGTGCTGCATGAGGGCGCCGACCCGCGCGCCGCGGCCGCCGTGGCCGGGGTGAGCCCGCGCCACCTGTACACCGCGGTGCTGAACGGCTTCAGCGCCACGCTCACGCAGGGGCAGCTCACCGCGCTGCGCCACAACCCGAACGTGGACTACGTGGAGCAGGAGCAGATCGGCGGCGTGCGGGCCACGCAGAGCCCCGTCACCTGGGGGCTGGACCGCATCGACCAGCGCTCCAACACGCTGAGCAACAGCTACACCTACACCTCGACGGGCACCGGCGTCCGCGCCTACGTCATCGACTCGGGGATCTACACGTCGCACAGCCAGTTCGGCACCCGGGCCAGCAACGTGTACGACTACGCGGGCGGCAGCGGGCAGGACTGCAACGGGCACGGCACCCACGTGGCCGGGACGATCGGCAGCACCACCTACGGCGTGGCGAAGAACGTGTACCTGCGCGGGGTGCGGGTGGTGGACTGCGGCGGCTACGGCGGCACGGCGACGGTGATCGCCGCGATGGACTGGGTGCGGCTGAACCACATCAAGCCCGCCGTGGCCAACATGTCGCTGGGCTACCCCTACTCCGCCGCGGTGAACACCGCCGCGACGAACATGATCAACGCGGGGATCTTCACCGCGGTCGCCTCGGGGAACGAGAACCAGAACGCCTGCAACGTGTCGCCGGCCAGCGCCTCGGGGACGCTGACGGTGAACGCGGTGGACCGCTACGGCGTGCGCGCCAGCTTCAGCAACTTTGGCGGCTGCACGGACATCTACGCACCGGGGGTGGACGTCACCAGCACCTGGCTGAACGGCGGGACCAACACCATCAGCGGCACTTCCATGGCCAGCCCGCACGCGGCCGGCGTGGGCGCGCTGTACAAGGCCACCTACGGCGACGTGGCCTCGTCCACCATCGTGAGCTGGATCATCAGCAACGCCAGCAACGGCTACGTGAGCGGCAACCCGGTGGGCACGCCCAACCGCGTGCTGTACAAGTCCACCCTGTGAGACGACGCGCGCCGCCCGGACCGTTCCGGGCGGCGCGCCGCGCGAATCCCCCCAACCGCCCGACGAGGACGCCATGAAGGCCATCCGCTCCGCCCTCCCCGCCGCCGCGCTGCTGGCGCTGGCCGCCTGCGCCGACGCCAACCCCGCGGCCGGCCCGGCCGCCGGCGCCGCCCCGCTGCTCTCCGCGGCGGCCGGGGGGATCGAGGAGGAGTACATCGTGGTGCTGAACGAGGGCGCCAGCCCGCGCTCGGTCGCCGCGATCGCCGGGGTGTCGCCGAAGTTCGTCTATACCGCGGCGCTCAACGGCTTCGCCGCCACGCTGAACGAGGGGCAGCTGAACGCGCTGCGGCACAACCCGAACGTGGCGTACGTGGAGCAGGACGGGCAGGCGGAGGCGTGGACCACGCAGACGGGCGCCACCTGGGGGATCGACCGCATCGACCAGCGCAGCCTGCCCCTGAGCGGCACCTACACCTACAACGCCACGGGCGCGAACGTCTACGCCTACGTCATCGACACGGGGATCGAGCCCACGCACCCGCAGTTCGGCGGGCGCGCCGCGGTGGCCTACGACGCGCTGGGCGGCAACGGCATCGACTGCAACGGGCACGGCACCCACGTGGCCGGGACGATCGGCTCCACCACCTACGGGGTGGCCAAGCAGGCGCGGCTGCGCGGGGTGCGCGTGCTCAACTGCAGCGGCAGCGGCTCCTACTCGCAGATCATCGCCGGGGTGGACTGGGTGCGGCTGAACCGCGTCAACCCGGCGGTGGCCAACCTGTCGCTGGGCGGCGGGCTGAACACCTCGCTCAACACGGCGGTCACCAACCTCTCCAGCTCCGGCGTCTTCGTCGCCGTGGCGGCGGGGAACTCGAACGCCAACGCCTGCAACTACTCGCCGGCCAGCGCCACGGCGGTGTTCACCACGGCGTCGTCGGAAAAGACGGACGCCAAGCGCAGCACCAGCAACTGGGGGAGCTGCGTGGACGGCTACGCGCCGGGCGGGTCGATCACCAGCACCTGGATCGGCGGGGGGACGAACACCATCAGCGGCAGCTCGATGGCCAGCCCGCACGTGGCGGGGGTGGCG
>DASTNU010000201.1:0-4892 GCA_035720605.1 Longimicrobium sp.
GCCCGCTGGACGCGGGGGCGCTGGCGCGGGCGCTTTCCGGGGTGGTGCGGCGCCACGAGGCGCTGCGCACCACCTTCCGGGAGGAGCACGGGCACGTCGTGCAGGTCATCCACCCCGCGTCGCCCGTGCCCCTCCCCCAAGCCGACCTGCGCGGCCTTTCCGCGGCGGCGCGCGGGCAGGCTCTCCACGCGCTGGCGGCGTCACAGGCCGGCCAGCCCTTCGACCTGCGGCACGGGCCGCTGCTGCGCGCGCTGCTGGCCCGCGTCGATGAGGGCGAGCACGCCCTCCTCCTCACCCTGCACCACGTGGTGACCGACGGCTGGTCCACGGGGGTGCTGATGCGGGAGATCTCGGAGCTGTACCTGGCGTACGCCGCGGGGCGCGAGCCGGCGCTCGCCGAGCCGGAGGTGCAGTACGCGGACTACTCGGCCTGGCAGCGCGCCCGGCTCACCGGAGAGACGCTGGAGCGGCAGCTCGCCTACTGGACGGCGCAGCTGGCCGGAGCGCCGCGCCTGGCCCTCCCCACGGACCAGCCGCGCCTCCCCGGGGCCCGCGACCGGGCCGCCGCGCGGCCGTTCGACCTGGGCGCGGAGCTGTCGCACGCCGTCCGCTCGCTCGCCCGGCGAGAGGGATGCACGCTCTACATGACCCTGCTGGCCGCGTTCCAGGCGCTCCTTTCCCGCGCCGCGGGCCAGGAGGACGTCTGCGTGGGCACGCCCGTCGCGGGACGGACGCGGCGCGAGGTGGAGGGCCTGATCGGCTTCTTCACCAACACGCTGGTGATGCGGACGGATCTTTCCGGCGCGCCGGGCTTTCGTGCGCTCCTGCGGCGGGTACGGCAGACCGCGCTGGCCGCGGACGCGCACCAGGACCTCCCCTTCGCCCGGCTGGTGGCGGAGCTGTGCCCGGGAACCGGGGCGGAGGAGATGCCGCTCTTTCAGGCGGTGTTCGAGCTGGAGCACGCGCGCGCTCCCTGCGAGACGCTGCGGCTGCCGGATGCGGAGGTGAGCCCGCTGGAGCGTCCGCCCGGGCTGCGGCGGACGCTCCGCTCCGAGCTGCGCCTGACGATGCACGATGGCGGCGGGGACGTCGTCCGCGGCACGCTCTGGTACCGCACCGGGCTGTTCCGCGCGCGAGCCATCGACCGGATGATCCGCGGCTACCTGGCCCTCCTGCGAGGCGCCGTGGCGGACCCGGACCGTCCGCTCGCGGATCTTCCCCTTCCGGCGGAAGCCGACGGCATCATCACCCCCACCTCCAGGCGCGAACGCGTCCACGCGGCTGCCTCAACGGGCGCGCCCGCTCCGTAGAACGCAGGTGGTCACAACGAATCCTGCTCAGCTGACAGTCACAAAACGGAATCCTGAAAAAGAAGGTGCCTCACGCAGAGTCAGCGGAGCCAGCAGAGAAGAGCTCCACTGACTCCGTCGACTCCGTGTGAGGCCCCTTCTTTTACGCGCTCAGCGCGTGCTGCGGGCGGCGGGGGTACAGTTGGGCCAGGCGCGCGGCTGCCCCGTCTGCTCGTTGGGGGGCAGCGGATCCTGCCGGTCGCGCGGCAGCAGCTGCGGCTCCTGGTCCGCCAGGTACACCAGCATGGCCACCATCAGCGCGTTCCGCCGCACGTCGTCGAACGAGATCTTGTCGTACGTGTCGCGGTTGGTGTGCCAGGTGTACGTCCCGTAGTCCCAGCCCAGCGATCCCAGTCCCAGCCCCGGCGCGCCGTGGCAGATGAACGACGCGTTGTCGCTGCCGCCCCCGCTGGGGAGCCCCGGGTCCTGGACGTTCAGGCTGTCCGTCACCGCCGGCGGCATGGCGGCCACCCAGCGGCGGAAGATGGGCCCGACGCCGGTCAGCCCTTGCATGGAGACGTTGCGGATGCGCCCCGTGCCGTTGTCCTGGTTGAACAGGACGTGCAGCCCCCGCACCACCTCGGGGTGGTCCTCCGAGTACGCGCGCGAGCCGTTCAGCCCCTGCTCCTCGCCGCTCCAGTGGCCCACCAGGATCGTACGGTTGGGGCGCGGATAGACCTCGCTCAGGATGCGCATCGCCTCCATCATCACGATGGTCCCCGTGCCGTTGTCCGTGGCGCCGGACGATGCCTCCCAGCTGTCGAAGTGCGCGGAGAGCATGATGTACTCGTCCGGCCTGCGGCTTCCCCGCACCTCGGCGATGGTGTTGGAGACGGGGACCGAGTCGCCGGTGAACTCCGCGCGGCTGTCGATGCGCAGGGTGGGATCGTCGCCGTTCGCCGCCAGGCGGTAGACCAAGCCGTAGTCCTCGCAGCTCAGGTCCAGCGTGGGGATGGCGCGGGTGCGCGCCTGGAACACCTTGTCCACGCCCCACCCCTGCGACCAGAAGCTGGTCAGGATGCCGAGCGCCCCCGCCTGCTCCAGCGCCACGGGCAGGGTCTGCCCGGTGAGCCCGGTGCGCGCCACCCGCTGCGTCCACCGCTGCGCCGCCGAGTCGCGCTCCGTGCGGTAGCGGGTCCAGTCCGCCGGCACCGCCCAGCGCTCCCAGTTGTCGTTGGGCCGGCAGGTGGGCTGGGGAAAACTGATCATCACGAACTTCCCCCGCACGCCGGGGAGCCAGGCGCGGAACGCCACCGAATCCGCCACGTCCGGCAGGAGGGCGACGCCCGCGTCCACCGGGGCGCTGGTCCCTGGGCTCCACGCCAGCATGGTCCCCTCCAGCGTGCGGACGCGCGGGGTCAGCAGGTCCACGTGCGTGTAGCCGCGCCGCCAGCCGCGCCAGGTGCCGTAGCGCTCGTTGCGCGCCTGGATCCCCCACTCGCCGTACTTGCGGATCACCCAGTCCTGCGCCGCCATCATCCCCGGCGAGGCGGTGAGCCGCGGGCCCAGCGAGTCCAGCAGCGCCTGCGCCAGCGGCTCCAGCTGCGAGCGCTGCGTGCCTTCTTCCCAGATGGCGCGCAGCACGGGGTCGCTGGTGGTCCATTCCTGCGCGGGGAGCGGCGCGGCCGCCAACGCGGCGGCGGCCAGCGCCCATCGTGCGATCTTCTGCATCGGTGTGTGTGTCTCCGGGTGTGGATTGGGGGGAGTCTGCCGCCAATCTACGCGCCCGCTCCCCCCGCGGGCGAGAGCGAGCCTTCCCCTTCTCCCCTTCGGTCTCGGGCGCCCCCCTCCGAACGGGCACGAGTCAGGGTCACCCTGTCACCTCGTCACCTTGTCACCCTGTCACCTCGTCACCTCGTCACCCTGTCACCTCGTCACCCTATCCGTCGATCGCGCGCTGCGCGGGCTGGCAGGCGGGCCACTGGGCAGGCGCGCCGGTGGCGGGATCGACCGGAAGCTCGCGGCGGGTGGAAGGAAGGCGCTGCGGATCCTCCGACGCCAGGTACGCCAGCATCGCCAGCAGCACGGCGTTCCGCCGCAGCTCGTCGAAGACGAGCTTGTCGAAGGTGTCGCGGTCGCCGTGCCAGGTGTAGGTGCCGTAGTCCCACGACCGCGACAGCAGCCAGAACGCCGGCGCGCCGTGGCAGACGAACGACGAGTGGTCGCTGCTCCCGGCGCTGGGCAGCCCCGGCGCGTCCAGCTCGATCCCTTCCGCCAGCTCCGGCGGCACCCTCCCCAGCCAGCGGCGCAGGAACGGCTCCGCGCCGCTGAAGCCCTGCAGCGAGATGCGCTCGATACGCCCCGTACCGGTGTCCTGGTTCAACAGCGCCTGCAGGCCCGCAAGCACCTCCGGGTGGTCCTCGGCAAAGGCGCGCGAGCCGTTCAGCCCCTGCTCCTCCCCGCCCCACAGCCCGACGACGATGGTGCGGCGCGGAGCGGGGTAGGCGCGGCGGAGGATGCGCATCGCCTCCATCATCACCAGCGCGCCCGTGGCGTTGTCCGTGGCGCCCGATGCCCCATCCCACGAATCGAAGTGCGCGGAAAGGACCACGTACTCGTCCGGCAGCGCGCGGCCGCGCACCATCGCCACCGTGTTCACGGCCGGCGCGGCACCGGTGTACTCCGCCCGCGCGTCCACGCGGATCACCGGCCCCTGCCCGCGCTCCGCCAGCCGGAAGAGCAGGCCGTAGTCCTCACAGCTCACGCTGAGCGCGGGGACGGCGGGCGTGGTGGCCATGTGCACGCGCTCCGTCCCCCATCCACCGGACCACTCGCTCGTCAGCACCCCGGCCGCGCCCGCCTGGCCCAGCAGGTGGACCATCGCCCACGGCGGGACGAGGGTGCGCGCCATCCGCCCCGCCCACGCGCTGTCCGCCCGCGCCGTCTCGCTCGCCAGCCGCCGCAGCGTCTCCGGCAGCGCCCACTGCTGCCAGCTCTCGATGGGCCGGCAGGTGAGCGGCGCCTGGCTGGCCAGGACGAACCGGCCGCGGACGGAGGGGAGCCACGCCCGGAACGCCGCCGAGTCCGGCAGGTCGGGAAGGAGGACGACCTCGCCGGTGACCGGGCCGGGCGTGCCGCGGGAGTAGGCGAGCAGCCGCGCCTCCAGCGTCCGCGTGCGCGGCTGGACGAGGTCGACGTGCGCCGGCCCGCGCCGCCAGCCGATCGAGGTGCCGTACGGCTCGTTGCGCGCCTCCGCGCCCCACCCCGCCAGCTGCGCCGCCGCCCACTCGTGCGCCGCCTGCTGCCCCGGCGCTCCCGTCAGCCGGGGCCCGATGGAGTCGATGAGCGCCTGCGCCAGCGGCTCCAGCCGCGACCGCTCCATCCCCTCGCTCCAGATCGCCCGGAGCACGGGGTCGTTCGTGGACCGGCTCTGCTGGGCAGGAAGGGGGGCCGCCGCAATGAACTGGATGATGCCGGGCAGTAACCAGCAGAGGACTCGTTCCGGCGGTCGTCGAGTGCGGAAGGTCACGCGGCGGCGGAAGGCCGGGCCGGACGCGGGGCCGGCGCGCCGCGCAGCAGCCCTTCGGTGCTCAGGTCTTCGTC
>DASTNU010000202.1:0-3059 GCA_035720605.1 Longimicrobium sp.
CGCATGCGGACCAGCGCGCTCCGCGCCGACCGCAACCGGCAGTTCCGGTCCAAGCTGCGCACCGCGCTCAAGAAGGTGCGCGCCGCCGACAGCGCGGAGATCGCCGGCCCGGCGTTCCGCGAGGCCGCGTCGCTGCTGGACCGTGCCGCGCGCAAGCGGATCATCCATCCCAACAAGGCCGCCCGCGCCAAGAGCCGCCTGAGCGCCCGGATCGCCGCCCTCGGCTGATCCCGCGCCAGCACGCTCTGTCCGATGCCCCGCCGACTCCCGCAGTCGGCGGGGTTTTCGCGTGCCCGGGCAGAACCCGGAAGCCGCGGTTCCAGCGGCTACCGTCATCCTGAGGAAGGCGCCACCCGCGAGGGAAAACGGCAACTAACCGAGAGCCCGCCGGTCGACGGCGGGCTCTTCTACTCACGCACTCACGCACTCACGCACTCACGCACTTTTCTACAGCTCCGACCCGCAGATCTCGCAGTACCAGGCGTGCGGCTCGTTGATGGCGCCGCACTCCTTGCACAGCAGCGGCTCGGCCTTGGAGCCGGACGCCGCGGCGGGAGGGGTGGCGGCCGGCGGCGTGGGGGGCGGGGTCGGGGACTTCGCCGCGCCCGCGGAGGGCGAGCTGCCTATGGCGCGGTCCAGCTCCTCCAGGAACGCCAGGTCGTCCGCGCCCAGGTCGCCGGCGGCCGGGCTGGCCGGGGTGCGGGTGGATTCCTCGATCTCGCGGAGAAAGTCCAGCCCCTCGTCCTGCGCCGGCGGCGTCCACCCGCCCGTGCTCCCGGCGGCCGCCTGGTCGATCCCCTCCAGCCAGGGAAGGTCCTCCTCCGCGTCCCCCCGCTTCTCGTCCGTCCCGAACTCGTTGCCGAACGGGTCCCACTCGTCCACCGAGGCCGCCTCCGCCGCCTCGCGCACGTCCGCCGCCGGCGACGGCGACTCCACGGTGGCATCCGCATCCGCCGTCTCCGCGGGCGCCGTGGATTCCACGAAGCCGGGCTCGTCGTCGGGGAGCGAGGGCTCGAACTCCTCCATCGCCGCCGCGTCGAACGGGGTGGGGCCCGCCTCCGCCGCGGGGACAGGCCCGGGCTCCGCCTCGTCCGGCGCGAAGTCCGCGGGGGCCGGGGCTCCGGACGTCACCGCGTCCTCGAAGGCGGAGGCACCCGCGTCCTCGGAGGCGGAGGCACCCGCGCCCTCGATGCCGGCGGCGAGGGTCTCCAGGCGCTCCACCTCTTCGCGGGCGCGGGCGACGGCGTCTTCCGCGTCGCGCACCCGCCCCTCCAGCGCCGGGCGGGCCTCCTCCCACGCGGCCTCGTCCAGCTCGCCGATCAGGTGGCGCAGGCTGGCCTCGTCCATCTCGTCCGCGGCGGTCAGGCGATGCTCCTCCGCCTGCGCCAGCGTGCCGCGAAAGCGCTCCAGGTCCGCCTCGATCTCGCCGCGGTGCGCGGAAAGGTCCTCGTTGACGCGCTGCAGGCGGCTCACGTAGTCCGCGCGGATGCGCTCCGCCGCGCGGGTGTTCGCCTGGCCGCCCACCTCGTCCAGCCGCGCGATCCAGCTGGTGAGCTGCTCGCGCAGGTGGATGAGGTCGTGGACGGTGGCGCCGGGGTTCAGGTCGGTCATGGCCGGTCGGTCGGGCGGCGGTCAGCCGCGGAACATGTCGATGAGCACTTCCACCACCTCCTGCGGCGGCGCAGCCTCCAGCGGCGCGCCGGGGGGAAGCTGCGGCGGGCGGTAGAGCGCACGGTCCAGGTGCCGGTCGTAGCCGGACCATCCTCCCGGTTCCAGCCCCGCCACCGCGCGCATCCCGGGGTTCATCTTGGCATCCAGGTCGTCCGCCATGTGCAGGATCAGCGCCTCCAGCGTCATGGGCACCTTGGGGCTGGCCCACTCCAGCCGCCCCTGGTGGCTGGCCACCAGGTGCTGCAGATGCAGCAGGCGGTCCTCCCCCAGCCCGGGGATGGCCTCCGCCTCGCGCGTCACCATCTGCAGCCCCAGCAGGATGTGCCCCAGCAGCTGCCCCTCGTCGGTGTAGACGAACGAGCGCCGCGCCGAGAGCTCGCGCACCTTGCCGATGTCGTGCAGCAGCGCCGCCGTCACCAGCAGGTCGCGGTCCAGCTGCGCCCCCTGCTCCACGTAGTGCGCGCTCAGCCGGTCCGCCGCCTTCGCCACCGAGAGCGAGTGCTCCAGCAGGCCGCCCAGGTACGCGTGGTGGTTGCGCTTGGCGGCCGGGTGCATGCGAAAGGTGCGCCCCAGCTGCGTCTTGTTCCCCACGCAGCGGATGAGCAGGGTGCGCAGCGGCAGGTCCGCCACCGTGGCCACCAGCGCGTCCAGCTCGCGGCACATCTGCTGGCGGTCGCGCGGGCTGGCGGGAAGGAAGATCTCCAGGTCGTCGTCGCCGATCTCCAGCGGCTGCATCACCGTGATGGTGAGCTGCAGCTTCTCCTGGTACACCGCCGTCCGCGCCCGGACGCCGACGACGTCGTCCTGCGCCACCAGCGCGTCCAGCCGCTCGGCGTCGTCCCACACCTTCGCCTCGATGGTCCCGGTGCGGTCGCCCAGGACCAGGTTCAGGAACGGCTTCCCGGCCTTGGTCTCGCGCCTCTGCTTGTCGCACAGCAGGTAGCACGCGGTCACCTCGCGCCCGTCGTCGCGCAGCTCCGCCACCAGCGGCCAGGTGGCGGCGCCGCAGAACGCGCGCGGGTCCTTGCGCGCCGGCGCCTTCATCATCGCGGCCAGCTCCCTCACGTACCGCTCCTTCCGGGTCCCTGCCACACGGTGCGCCCGCCCACCAGGGTCCGCACCGCCCGGCAGCGCAGCGCGCGGCCGGCGAACGGGGTGTTGCGGCTCATCGACACGAACTGCGCCGGGTCCACCGTCCACTCGATGCGCGGGTCGATGATCGTCACGTCCCCCTGGCTCCCCTCTCTCAGCGAGCCGAGCCCGACGCGGTCCAGGTGCATGGCGCGGGCGGGGGCGCAGCTCATCCGGTCGATGAGCCCGGAAAGGTCCAGCAGCCCCGCCGCCACCAGCTCGGTGTAGCTGAGGCCCAGCGACGTCTCCAGCCCCAC
>DASTNU010000203.1:0-2963 GCA_035720605.1 Longimicrobium sp.
CGTGGACGAAGCGGCGGAGCGGCTGATCGCGGAGCGCATCCGCGCGCGCTTTCCCGCCGACCGCGTCGTGGGCGAGGAGCTCTCGGCCGCTCACGTGCACGCGGGGCGGCGCTGGTACGTGGACCCGGTGGACGGCACGACGAACTTCGTCCACGGCCACCCGTTCGTCTGCGTGAGCATCGGCTTCGCGGACGACGCGGGGCTGGCCGCCGCGGTGATCCACGCGCCGCTGCTGGGCGAGGTGTATCACGCCACCCGCGGCGGCGGCGCATGGCTGAACGGCGAGCGGCTGCGGGTGACGGAGGTGGACGAGCCCGGCCGCGCCCTGCTGGCGACCGGCTTTCCCTTCAAGAGCGGCAAGGGGAGCCTGGACGCCTGGATGCTGCTCGTGGCCGACGCCGTGCGCGGCACGCACGACGTGCGGCGGGCGGGGAGCGCGGCGCTGGACCTGGCGTTCGTGGCGGCGGGGCGGGTGGAGGGCTTCTTCGAGATCGGCCTGGCGCCGTGGGACGTGGCCGCGGGCATGCTCCTGGTCGCCGAAGCGGGCGGCCGGGTGACCGGCTGGCCCGGCGACGCCGATCCCCCGCTGCACACCGGCCGCATCCTCGCCAGCAACGGCCGCCTGCACGGCTGGCTGCAGGCGCTCGCCGCGAAGCACCTGCCGCGGCTGGGATGACTGCGAAGGGTACGGAGACGGGCGCCGCGCGAAGCTTCTGGACGGTGCGGCACCGCTTCTGCATCCCGGGGGCGCAGAACCCAATCCGGAGGATGTGTCCATGTCGTCTTTCGCGACGTATCTGGTCGGCTTTATCGTGCTGGTGGTGGGGCTGGCGATCGCGGCCTCGCTGCTGGGCGTGCCGACTACGTGGATCGCGGTGGGGGTGATCGTGCTGGTCGGGATCGGGATCATCTCCGCCACCAACCGCACCAAGCCGCGCGACCCGCAGCCGCCCAACAGCTACTGAGCTGACGCGGAGCCATGATTCAACGCGCCCGCCCCCGCGCCGGGGGCGGGCTTTGCATGCATTCAGCGGAGGACGAGATGCCGGAAGGCGTGCCGGTGGAGTACCCGATCGAGGTGGAATGGGAGGGAGGGATGCGCTGGCGCGGCGGCCGCCCCGATAGTCCCACCCTGCTGGTGGACGGCGACCGCCAGGCCGCGCCGACGCCGGTGGACACGCTGGTGGTCTCGCTCGCCTCGTGCTCCGCCATCGACGTGGTGGACTACCTGGAGAAGCGCCGCACCCCGCCCACCGCCGCCAGCGTCTCCGTCCGCTTTTCCCGCGCGGTGGACCACCCCAGGCGGCTGACGGACGTGCACCTCACCTACCGCGTGGCGACCGAATCCTCGCGTGAGCACGTGGAGCGCGCGGTGCAGCTCTCGTTCGACAGGTACTGCTCGGTGGCGGGATCGCTGGCGCCGGACACGCGCATCAGCTGGGAGGTGGAGATCACCCCACCCGCCGGCGGCGAGTAGACCGGGATGGCGGACGATGCGGAGCTGCGCCCGCTGCGGGGCGTGCGAGTGGTGACGCTGGCGGTGAACGTGCCGGGCCCCGTGGCCGCGGCGCGGCTGCACGAGCTCGGCGCCGCGGTCACCAGGGTGGAGCCGCCCACGGGCGATCCGCTCGCGGGGATGAGCCCGGCATGGTATGACGAGCTCGCACGCGGCCAGCAGTTGCTGCGCATCGACCTCAAGGCGCCGGAAGGGCGGGCGCGCCTGGAGGAGATCCTGGGGGAGAGCGACCTGCTGCTCACGTCGTCGCGGCCGGCGGCGCTGGAGCGACTGGGCCTCGCCTGGAGCGTGCTGCACGCACGGCATCCCCGGCTGTCGCAGGTGGCCATCACCGGCCATCCCCCGCCGCGCGAGGACCGCGCCGGGCACGACCTTACCTACCAGGCCGCGCTGGGCCTCCTCGACCCGCCCGCGATGCCCCGCACCCTGCTGGCCGACCTGGCCGCCGCCGAGCGCGCGGTGAGCGCCGCGCTGGCGCTGATGCTGGAGCGCGGGCGGGACGGAACGGGGCGATACGCGGCGATCTCCCTGGAAGAAGCGGCGGAAGTGTTCGCCGCGCCACTGCGCCACGGGCTCACGCACCCGGGCGGCCTGCTCGGCGGCGGCGCGGAGATCTACGGCCTCTATCGCGCGCGCGAAGGATGGGTGGCCGTGGCCGCCCTGGAGCCGCACTTCCGCCAGCGGCTGGCGGAGGCGCTGGGGCTGGACGCGCTCAGCCGTCCCGGCCTGGAGGCCGCCTTCCTCGGCCGCACGGCGGACGAGTGGGAGGCGTGGGCCACGGAGCTGGATCTGCCTGTCGCGGCGGTGCGCGACGTGGCCTGATACGCGATTCGCCAGGAAGCAGGTGATACCAGGTCCTGAAAAAGAGTACCTCACGCAGAGTCAGCGGAGGAAGCAGAGTTGTCCCTTGCACGGACCAGAACTCTGCTCACTCTGCTGACTCTGCGTGAGGTTCTTTCTTTTCTCGGATCTGGTGTCAGCCAGCAACCAGCCGCCCGCTCTTCCTCTGTCCGACCCTGTTCCTTGGTACGATCGAGGTCGTTTGCCCCACCCGGGATCACCCGGAGCCAGCGGATGGGGCCGGCGCCAGGTAGCCGCGGGACACCGCCTCGTCCAGCAGGCGCACGACGAGGGGCCAGAGCTCCGGCGCGCCGTGGCGGATGGGATCCATGCGCACGAGCACCCGGTCGTGCGTGACGGCGTTGGCGCGCCAGCTTCCGCCCTGGCCCGCGAAGTTCAGCAGCAGCGGCTGCAGCCGGTCCAGCGCGACGGCGAAGCGCGCGTCGGGGGTGGCGCCGGCCTCGAACTCCTCCCACAGCTCGCGCAGCTCCCCGGCCTGCTCCGCCGGCAGCATCCCGAAGATCCGTTCCGCCGCCAGCCGCTCCCGCTCCTCCTTGCCCAGGTTGGCCGACGGGTCGTAGCAAAACGCGTCACCTGCATCGATCTC
>DASTNU010000204.1:0-4887 GCA_035720605.1 Longimicrobium sp.
GGGCGCGGGCGATGCGGAGATCCCGCTTCCCGAGGTGCAGCTGGACGTGATCCACGTGGTCCCGCGCCTCTTCGAGAGCGACGAGCTGCCGGGGAACCAGGCGGAGATCGGCCCGCGCCTGCACCGGGCGGTGGAGGACACCTTGGCGGACGCGGGGCCGGACGTATGCGTCCGCGAGAAGCTGGTCTGGGGCGACGAGCGCGCCGCGGCGGAGATCGTCCGCTACGCGGAGCGGGAGTCCGTGGACCTGGCCGTCCTGGGGACGCACGGGTACGGCGCGCTGCAGCGAGCGCTCATCGGCAGCGTGGCGTCCGCCGTGGCGCGCACGGCGCCGTGCCCCGTCCTGCTGGTGCCCCCCACGCGGTGGCGCGGCGAGGTCGCCGGGGGCGTGGGCGCCGGGGACGCCGCGTCGGTCGCGGTCGCCTGACGCCGGCGCACGCCCGATGTCCACCGCGGCACCCGCACCCGCCGCCTCCGGCGAGGCCGGTTCCGTCCCCTCCCCGGGTGGCGCGGCCTCCTGGCACGCGCTCCCGGCGCAGGACGTCCTGGCCGGCCTGGAAAGCGGGTCCGGGGGGCTGTCCGAGGAGGAGGCCGTGCGGCGGCTGGCGCGGTGCGGGCCCAACGCGCTGCGCGCCGCGCCGCCGGCGTCCGCATGGAAGATCCTCCTGGCCCAGCTCCGCAGCTTCGTGGTGCTCCTGCTGGTGGCCGCCGCCGGGCTGGCGCTGGCCACGGGCGACCCGCTGGACGCCGCCGCCATCGCCGTCGTCCTGCTGATCAACACCGTGCTGGGCTTCGTCATGGAGCTGCGCGCCCGGCGCACCATGGAAGGGCTGCTGCAGCTGGAGGTGACGCACGCCACCGTGCTGCGCGGCGGCCAGCGGCACGAGGTGGGCGCGGAGCGCATCGTCCCGGGCGACGTGCTGGTGGTGGTGGGGGGGACGCGCGTTCCCGCCGACGCCCGGCTGCTTTCCGGGAGCGAGCTGCGCACGGACGAGTCGGCGCTCACGGGGGAGTCGCTCCCCGTGGAGAAGGACGCCGACGCCAGGGTCCCGGGCGACGCGCCGCTGGCGGACCGCCGCACGATGGTCTACCGCTCCACGCTGGCCGTGAGCGGGCACGCGCACGCCGTGGTGATGGCGACGGGGATGCGCACGGAGGTGGGGCGCATCGGCGCGCTGGTGGGCGGCGTGCGCGAGGAGCCCGCGCCGCTGGAGCGACGGCTGGACTCGCTGGGCCGGCGCCTGGCGTGGGTGGCGGTGGGCGCCGCGGTGCTGGTGGCGGTGATCGGCGCGCTGCGCGGCACGCCCGCCGGCCTCGCCGTCCAGACCGCCATCGCCCTGGCCATCGCCGCGGTGCCGGAGGGGCTGCCGGCGGTGGCCACCATCGCGCTGGCCGTCGGCGTGCGGCGCATGGCCCGGCGGCACGCGCTGGTGCGGCGTCTCCCTTCCGTGGAGGCGCTGGGCTCGGTGACGGTGGTGTGCACCGACAAGACCGGCACGCTGACGGCCGGCGAGATGACCGCCACCCGCGTCTGGGCCGGCGGGCGCGAACACGCGGTGACCGGCGCCGGCTACGGGCCCGGGGGAGAGATCGTCCTCGACGGCGAGGCGGTCCGCCCGCGCGAGGGTGGACCGCTGTACGCGGTGCTGCGGATCGGCGTGCTGGCCAACCGGTCGGAGGTGCGGGAGCACGCGGGGGCGTGGCGGGTGCACGGCGATCCCACGGAGGCCGCGCTCCTGGTCCTGGCACGCAAGGCGGGGGTGGAGCGCGCCGCCCTCCTGCGCGAGGCCCCGGAGGCGGGGGAGGTGCCGTTCTCCAGCGAGCGGATGTGGATGGCCACCTTTCACCCGGCGTCCTCCGGAGGGGTGGAGGCGCTGGTGAAGGGCGCGCCCGCGGTGATCGTGGAGCGCTGCACGCGGCTGCTGACGGAGGACGGGCTGGTGCCGCTGGACGACGAACGGCGCCGCGCCGCGCTGGCGTGGAACGAGGCGGCGGCCGCGGAGGGGCTGCGCGTGCTGGCGCTGGCGTACGCGCCCGGGGTGCGCGCCGCGCGCGAGGGCGAGGTGGAGGGGCTGGTGCTGGCGGGGCTGGTGGGGATGATGGATCCGCCCGCCGCGGGGGTGGTGGAGACCATTGCCCGGCTGCGCGGGGCGGGGCTGCGCACGGTGATGATCACCGGCGACCAGCGCGCCACGGCGGTGACGGTGGCGCGGGGGCTGGGGCTGCTGGACGACGGCGACGAGGCGCTGGACGGCGCGGAGATCGACCGGCTGCCGGACGCGGAGCTGGAGGCGCGCGCGGGGCGCGTGGGGGTCTACAGCCGCGTGAGCCCGGAGGCGAAGCTGCGCATCGTGAGCGCCCTGCGCCGCGCCGGCGAGGTGGTGGCGATGCTGGGCGACGGGGTGAACGACGCCGCGGCGCTCAAGCGCGCGGACATCGGCGTGGCGATGGGCATCCGCGGCACCGACATGGCGCGCGAGGCCGCGGGGATCGTGCTGCAGGACGACCGCTTTCCCACCGTGGCGGCGGCGGTGGAGGAGGGGCGGATCGTCTTCGACAACATCCGCAAGTTCGTCTTCTACCTCTTCAGCTGCAACGCGGCGGAGGTGCTGGTGCTGCTGGTGGCGGGCGCGGCGGGGCTGCCGCTGCCGCTGCTGCCGCTGCAGATCCTGTGGATGAACATCGTCACCGACACCTTTCCCGCGCTCGCCCTGGCGGTGGAGCCCGGCGAGCGCGGCGTGATGCGGCGGCCGCCCCGCGACCCGCACGCGGCGATCCTGTCCCGCGGCTTCCTGCTGGGCGTGGGCTTCTACGGCGCGATGATGACGGCGGCGACGCTCGTGGCGTTCCTCTGGGGCCTGCGCACCGGCGACGCGGCACGTGCGATGACGCTCAGCTTCACCACGCTGGGGCTGGCGCAGATCCTCCACCTGGGCAACGCCCGCAGCCGCGGGGCCGTGCTGGGCCTGCGCGCGGCGACGGCGAACGTATTCGCGCTCGCGGCGGTGGCGCTGACGGTGGGGCTGCAGCTGCTCGCCCTGTACCTCCCGCCGCTGCAGCGGTTGCTGGGCCTCGTTCCGCCCGGGCTCGCCGAGTGGATGGTCGTGCTGCCGCTGGCCGCCGCGCCCGCGATGGTGGGGCAGGGCATCAAGTGGTGGCGCGGCCGCGCGCGCCTCGCCAGTTCTCCGGCAGATTCCGCCTGATCCCCTCCCTTTCCGCCCTACATCACCTCCCGTCCTTCCCCACATCCACCGTCCTGCTCTCCCTGACGCCGGTAACACGGGCGCACGCCATCATTTACGGGGAAGTGCGGCCGGCGCGACCCGTCCGCTCGGGTGAACGGAAAAGGAGGCAACCATGTCGACGGTCCACCTGCACCTGCTGCTCAACCACGTCCCGGTGGTCGGGACGATCATCGCCCTTTGCCTGCTGGCCTGGGCGGTCGTTCGGAAGGACCAGGGGCTCGCGCGGGTGACGCTGGGGCTGTTCGCGGTCCTGGCGGTGGTCGCGCTGGCGACGTTCCTCACCGGCGAGCCCGCGGAAGAGGCCGTCGAAGGGCTGGCCGGCGTCTCGGAGGACGTCATCGAACGGCACGAGGAGGCGGCCCTTCTCGCCACGATCGCGCTGGGCCTGCTGGGAGCGGTCTCGCTGGG
This sequence comes from Longimicrobium sp., assembly GCA_035720605.1. Lineage (GTDB taxonomy): Bacteria > Gemmatimonadota > Gemmatimonadetes > Longimicrobiales > Longimicrobiaceae > Longimicrobium. Next base: position 3,654 of record DASTNU010000204.1, read on the forward strand.
CGTGCTGGCCTGGTTCCGCGGGCGCCCGCTTCAGCGCCCGGCGATGATGCTGGTGCTGGCGCTCGCGCTGGTGCCCGCCGGGATGATGGCGTGGACGGCCAACCTGGGCGGGCAGATCCGGCACACCGAGATCCGCGCGGGCGCAGTCGCGCAGGGCACCGCCGACGGGCAGGAGGGGGAAGGCGCGGCGGAGGCGGGGGAGCATGAAAACTAGCCCGGGAGCGCGGGGTCGGGGAAGGAGAATTCCATGGCGGGGAGGCTGGCAACGGTAGCCGCGGCGGTCGTCGCGGCCTGTGCACCGCCACCCGCGCATGCGGCGTCGCCACCGGACACCGCTCGCATCGCGGAGCAGACGGGGCTCGCGCTGGTGCTGAACCTTCCCGCCTTCCGGCTGGACCTGCGAGAGGGCGGGGACGTCGTCCGCAGCTATACCGTGGCGGTGGGAAGCCGGCGCTACCGCACACCGCTTGGCCGCTTCGCCGTCAGCCGCGTGGAGCTGAACCCGTGGTGGTATCCGCCTTCCAGCGCGTGGGCGCGCCGGGACACGGTCACGCCGCCGGGGCCGCGCAACCCCATGGGCCGGGCCAAGCTGAACTTCCACGAGCTGTACTTTCTGCACGGCACCCCGCAGGAGCAGTCGCTGGGCTCGGCGGCGTCGCACGGGTGCGTGCGCATGGCGAACGCCGACGCGCTGGACCTCGCGCGCCGGGTGCTGGCCGCAGGGCGGCCGGAGGTGGCCGCGGAGGAGATCGAGGCGGCGGCGCAGAACCACCGCCGCACCCGCCGCTACGCGCTTCAGCGGTCCGTGCCGCTGGAGATCGTCTACCGCACGGCCGAGGTGAGGGACGGCGCGCTGGAGCTGCATCCCGACGTGTACCGCCGGGAGCGGACCACGCTGCGCAGCCGTGCGCTGCAGGCGCTGCGGGAGGCGGGGATCGACGAGGAGTGGGTGGACGCGGAGCAGCTCGGCAAGGCCGTGCGGGCGGCGCGGAGCGAGCAGGTGCGGGTGGCGCTGGACGCGCTGCTGCGCATGCCCGTCCCGCGGCCGCCCCCGCCTCCGGCCGCGAGCATGATCGACATCTCTCCCGAGGAAAGGAGCGGGCCATGATCCGCAAGGCTGCAGGCACGCTGCTGGTCCTTCACGGGCTGGCGCACGCGCTCCCCGGCATCCGGGCGACCGATCCCACGCTGTGGGGGTTCACCGGGGAGGGCGTGCTGCTGTGGGTGTCCACGC
>DASTNU010000205.1:0-7510 GCA_035720605.1 Longimicrobium sp.
GCACGATGCGCTCCTTGCGCCCCTTCCCCAGCACCCGCAGCCGCTCGCCGATCAGGTCCACCGCATCCATCCCCAGCCCCTGCAGCTCCGACACGCGCAGGCCGGCGGAGTAGAAGAGCTCCACGATCGCCAGGTTGCGCTGCGCGTGAAAGCCGCCGGCCTGCGCGCGCATCATCGCCGTCTCGAAGACGGCGTCCATCTGCTCGCGCGTCAGGAAGCCGGGAAGGACGCGCTGCTTCTTCGGGGTGCGGACGGCGCGCGCGGGGTTGGCCTCCACCCGCTCCTCCACGTGCAGGAAGCGGTAGAACGAGCGGACGGACGACAGCTTGCGGGCGATGCTGGTCCGCGCCAGCCCCCGGCGCGTCGCGCAGTCCCCCATCCACGAGCGGATGGCCAGGCGGTCGACGCCGCCCCACGACCACTCCGGCGCCCCGTAGTAGCGGTCCAGGAACTCCTGGAACTCGCGCAGGTCCTCCGCGTAGGCGCGCACCGTCTGCGGCGAGAGCTGCCGCTCGTGCGCCACGTAGCGCAGGAACTCGTCCAGCTCGCCGCCGCGCCGGGCCTCGGCGTCCGCCGCCGCGTCGCTCATCGCGCGGCCGCCATCATCCCGCCGGCGATTCCGTGCGCCTCCATCCACGCCGCAAAGTCCGCCCGCCCGCGCTCCGAGAGCAGCGCGCGCTTCTCCTCCTTGTCCTTCACCTTGCGGTCGAGGGGATCCAGGAGGCCGAAGTTGCTGTTCATCGGCGCGAAGTGCTTCGGATCCGATTCGCGCAGGTAGCGCATCAGCCCGCCCAGCATCGTCGTCGGGGGCGGGACGACCGGCTCCAGGCCGCGAACGATGCGGTCCAGGTTCATCGCCGCCAGGATGCCGACGGCGGTGGACTCCGTGTATCCCTCCACCCCCGTCACCTGGCCGGCGAAGAGCAGCTCCGGCCGGTCGCGCAGCGAGCCGTGCATCGACAGCCGCGCGGGGAAGTTGAGGTAGGTGTTGCGGTGGATGGAGCCCCAGCGCAGGAACTCCGCGTCCTGCAGCCCGGGGATCATCCGGAAGATGCGCTTCTGCTCGGGGATGCGCAGCCGGGTCTGGAAGCCCACCAGGTTCCACAGGTTCCCCGCGCGGTCCTCGCGGCGCAGCTGCACGATGGCGTGCGCGCGCCGGCCTTCCCACTGCGGCACGGGAAGGCCGACGGGCTTCATCGGCCCGAAGCGCAGCGTGTCCGGCCCGCGGTGCGCCATCACCTCGACCGGCAGGCACCCCTCGAAGTACGGCACGTTCTCCCAGTCGTGCCCGGCGTGCTCCTCGCCGCCCTTGAGCGCCTCGATGAACGCCTCGTACTGCTCCCGCGTCATCGGCGCGTTCAGGTAGTCGCCCGCCGTGTCCTCGCCCTTCCCCCAGCGGCTGGCGAAGAAGAGCGTCTCCATGTCCAGCGACTCGAAGCTGACGACGGGCGCGATGGCGTCGAAGAACGCCAGCCCCTGGTCGTCGCCCAGGGCGCGGCGGATGGAGGCGGAGAGCGCGTCGCTGGTCAACGGCCCGGTGGCGACGATGGCGGGCCCTTCGGGAAGCTCCGTCACCTCGTCGCGGACGACGTGGATGCGGGAATGCCCCTGCACCGCCTCCGTCATCCGCTGCGCGAACTCCGTCCGGTCGACGGTGAGCGCCGTGCCGCCGGGGATGCGCGACTCCCGCGCGCACGCCAGCAGCAGCGACCCGCCGACGCCCAGGGCGTCCATCTCCAGCTTGAGCAGGCCGTGGGCGTTCTGCGGGTCTTCGGACTTGAAGGTGTTGGAGCAGACGATCTCGCCCAGCAGCTCCGTGTGGTGCGCGGGGGTGCCGCGCACCGGGCGCATCTCGTGGAGCGTGACGTCGTGTCCGCGCTCCGCCAGCTGCCACGCCGCCTCCGAGCCCGAGAGCCCGCCACCCACCACCGTCACTTCGGCCATCTTCTACGCCTCGCCTGAATGTAGAACGACTGCAATTTCTTCGATGATCCGGACTTGCTGCACGATCCGGGCTCCGCGCGGGGGCCCTCACCCGCGGCTTGGCGCCGCACCCTCTCCCGCAAGCGGGAGAGGGGATAGACACCGATCCGGCTCTGCCGAGGGATGGCCGGCTCCCAGCCGCGGCGGTTGAAACCGCGGCTACAACCTCACGGAATCCGCCTGCGCGGACTGCGCGGGAGCGATCGTGCAGCGGCGCCACCTGCTCGCCACGGCAGGAACCACCACCGCGCCGGTCGCCCGCTCGAAGTATATCCCCCCTCCCGCGCAGTTTGCGGGAGGGGGTGGACGAGCCAGAGCGAGGCCGGGGGCGGGCCCCCGGAGGGCCAAAAAGCCCGCCCTCCCCCGGGACCGGAGGAGGGCTGGACCATCGTCACGTCCCCGGCCGCGGAACGATACACCGCCGCGGCGCTTCGGTGCGCCTACGGCTTCTTCCCCGGCCCCGGCTTCTTCGCCCGCGTGCTGCTGGCGGCGGCGCGGGAGGCGGTGCGGGCGGTGGACCTGGCCGCCGCGCTGCGGGCGGAGGCGGCGGTCTTGGACTTGGCGGCGCGCGCCGGCTTCTTCGCCGCCGTGTCCGCCGCCTTCCCCGCCCGGGAGGCGGACTTCGGCGCCGCGCGCGTCGTCTTGCCGGCGGCCCGGCCGCCGCGGCGCGCGCCGCCCTTCTTGGACGGACCCGCGGCCTCGCGCTCCGCCAGGAGCGTCACCGCCTGCTCCAGCGTGATCGCGTCGGGACCCATCCCCTTGGGGAGCGACGCGTTCACGCCGCCGTGCTTGACGTACGGCCCGTAGCGCCCCTCGAACAGGTTCACCGGCTCGCCGTCCCTGGGATGCGCGCCCAGGCTGCGGATCGGCTCCACCGCGGCGCGCTGGCCGCGCCCGCCCTTGGGCTGCGAGATGAGCTCCAGCGCGCGCGCCAGGTCCACCGTGTAGACGTCGTCCGTCTTCGCCAGCGAGCGGAAGTCGCCCTCGTGCACCACGTACGGCCCGAAGCGCCCGATGTTCGCCTGGATCTCCTTCCCCGTCTCCGGGTGCGTGCCCAGCGTGCGCGGCAGGGAAAGGAGCTGCAGCGCGAACTCCAGCGTCGCGTCCGCGGGGCTCATCCCCTTGGGCAGCGAGGCGCGCTTGGGCTTGGCCTTCGAGCCCTCCTCCGCCTCCCCCAGCTGCACGTAGGGGCCAAAGCGGCCCTGCAGCAGCAGGATCGGCTTCCCGGACTTCGGGTCCGTCCCCAGGACGTCCGGCCCCTCCGTCTTGGCCTTGACCAGCTGCTGCACCTGCTCCGCCGTCAGGTCCGCCGGGGCGATCCCCTCCGGCAGCGACGCGGTCACCGTCTCCCCGTCCGTCCCCATCTCCGCGAACGGGCCGAACCGGCCGATGCGAACCCGCGCCGGCAGGTCCTGCAGGATCACGGTGGACGCCTCGCGGGGATCGATGTCCTCCTCCCCGCGCCGCACCGTCTCGTCCAGCCCTTCGGGGCCGGAGAAGAACTCGCGCAGGTAGGGGAGCCACTCCGCCCCACCCTCGGCGATCTCGTCCAGCTCCTCCTCCATCCGCGCCGTGAACTTCGTATCGACCAGGTGGTGGAAGTGCTTCTCCAGCAGCCCCGTCACCGCGAACGCGGTAAAGGTGGGGACGAGCTGGTTGCTCACCCGCTCCACGTAGCCGCGGTCGATCACCGTGCCGATGATGCTGGCGTAGGTGCTGGGCCGGCCGATCCCCTCCTGCTCCAGCGTCTTGACCAGCGTGGCCTCGGTGTAGCGCGCGGGCGGCTGCGTGGCGTGGCTCAGCGACTCCAGCGCGCGCAGCGCCAGGTCGTCGCCGCGCCGCAGCGGCGGCAGCGGCTCCTCGCGGTCCTCCAGCGCCGCGTCGGGATCGTCCTGCCCCTCCACGTAGGCGCGAAAGAAGCCGGGGAAGTCGATGCGCTTTCCCGAGGCGCGGAAGGTGGCGCCGTCCGCCTCGATCGTCGCCGTGAGGTACGTCAGCCGCGCCTCCGCCATCTGGCTGGCGACGGTGCGCTTCCAGATCAGGTCGTACAGCGCGCCCTCCACGCCCGTCAGCCGCAGCTCCTCCACCGTCCGCATCTCCGTCCCCGCGGGGCGGATGGCCTCGTGCGCCTCCTGCGCGCCCTTGGTCCTGGTGGTGAACTGCCGCGGCTGCGGGGTGAGGTAGCTGTCGCCGTAGAGGGCGCGGATGCGGCTGCGAGACGCCTTGATGGCCTGCTCCGACAGGTGCACGGAGTCCGTGCGCATGTAGGTGATCAGCCCCTCCTCGTACAGCCGCTGCGCGATCCGCATCGTGTCCCGCGCGGAGAGGCGCAGCTTGCGGTTGGCCTCCTGCTGCAGGGTGGAGGTGGTGAACGGCGGATAGGGGCGGCGGATGGTCGGCTTCTCGTCCGTCTCCCCCACCTTCCACGCCGACGCGCGCAGCCGCGCCTCCAGCTCCCGCGCCTCCGCCTCACCCAGCAGGACGACGTCGGCCGACTTCAGCCGCCCCGTGTTCTCGTCGAAGTCGCGCCCCGTGGCCACCCGCTTGCCGCCGACCGTCGCCAGGACGGCGGAAAAGGGGGTGATGCCGCGCAGCAGCGTCGCCTTCAGGTCCCAGTAGGTCGCGGAGCGAAAGGCGCGGCGCTCCCGCTCGCGCTGGACGAGCAGCCGCACGGCGACGGACTGCACGCGCCCGGCGGAGAGCCCGGTGGCGATCTTCTTCCACAGCAGCGGGCTGACCGTGTAGCCCACCAGCCGGTCCAGGATGCGCCGCGTTTCCTGCGCGCGCACCAGGTCCTCGTCGATCTGGCGCGGGCTGCGCAGCGCCTCCTCGATGGCCTCGGGGGTGATCTCGTGGAAGACGATGCGCGACACGGGGACGCGCGGCTTGAGCACCTGCACCAGGTGCCAGCCGATGCTCTCCCCTTCGCGGTCTTCGTCGGTCGCGACGATGAGCTGGTCCGCGTCCTTCAGCAGCGCCCGCAGCTCGGAGACGATCTTTCGCTTCCCCGCCGGGATGACGTAGAGCGGCTCGAAGTCCGCGTCCACGTTCACGCCCAGCCGCGCCCACTCCTGCCCCTTGAGGTCGGCGGGAATGTCCGTGGCGCTCTCCGGGAGGTCGCGCACGTGGCCCATGGAGGCCGCGACGCGATACCCCGGCGGAAGGAAGCCGCGGATCGTCTTGGCCTTCGTGGGCGACTCCACCACCACCAGCCGCGTCTCTTTCTTGCCCGCCATCAGTCGTCGTGAAGGATTCCCCGCGCGTTGGTGGCGCGGATCACATGATCGAGCTCCGCCGCGATCTCGTCCGCGGAGCGCTCGTCGGTCGCCAGGGCCAGGCGCGCCCGGGCGTAGTGCGGCTCGCGCTCCGCCAGCAGCCGCCGCACGGCCGCCAGGGGGTCGGCACCGGCGAGCAAGGGGCGTTCCCCGGGAGCCGCCGCCGACCGCCGCACCGCCTCTTCGGGAGATACCTGCAGCCAGGCGCAGAGGGTGCCCGGGCCCAGCGAGTCCAGCAGCGCGGGGTTCGTCATCCACCCGCCGCCGGGGGAAAGGACCATGCCGGCACGTCCCGCGATGCGCTCCGTGGCCTGCGCCTCCATCAGCCGGAACGCCGCCTCGCCCTCCGCGGCGAAGATCTCGCGCACCGTGCGCCCGGCCGCGCGCTCGATCTCGCGGTCCAGGTCCACGTGCGTCCACCCCAGGCGCCGCGCCAGCGCCGCGCCCACCGCGGACTTCCCCGAGCACATCATCCCCACCAGGACGACGCGGGCGACGGGGACGTCATCAGCCATTCGAGATTCGCGCAAGACGGTCAACAGCGGCGGATGGATCGCTCCGGCAGCAACCCGCCCCCCATCCCCCGCCCTTCCCCCACAGACTGCGTGGGGGAAGGGAGAAATCCTCCCCTTCAGCACCAACCCGTCATTCCGAGGAAGGCGCCTGCGCCGGCCCCGCCCGCGTGTGATCCTGTGCGGCGCCGCGCGAGGAATCTACCGTCCCGTGCTGGTGGCCTGTCCAGCCGCACCCCAGCCCGGCCTGTTATCCTGAGGAAGGCGCCGCGCGGTCCCGGCCCGCGCGCAGGGCCATGGCGCCGACCGAAGGATCTACTCCGGCCGGGGGCGGGTCCGGTCCCCGGTGCACTCGAGCCGGCCCTGCGTTCCGCGGGCGTGATCCTCCGGTCGCCGCCAGCGGTCGGTGTGCCCGCCGGGCCCACCCGGCGGCTCCCTCAGGAAAACGAGGCGAGGGACGGGGATCACCCCGGAAAGGCCCCGCGGGCGCGGACCTGCTCGCACCAGGCGCCGAAGCTGCGGCGCAGCTCGCGCAGCGAGTCGCCGCCGAACTTCTCCAGCACCGCGCCCGCCAGCACGATGGCCACCATCGCCTCGGCGACCACGCCGGCCGCGGGGACGGCACAGACGTCCGAGCGCTCGCGCACCGCCTCCGCCGCCTCGCCCGTGCGCAGGTCCACCGTGCCCAATGGCGTCATCAGCGTGGAGATCGGCTTCATCGCCGCGCGGACGACGAGGGGCTGGCCGGTGGTGATCCCGCCCTCCAGCCCGCCCGCGTGGTTCCCCACCCGCCCGAAGCCGCCGCCGCGCTCCGCCGATGGATCCCGCGTGATCGCGTCGTGCACGCGGCTGCCGGGCCGCAGCGCCGCCTCCAGCCCCAGCCCCACCTCCACCGCCTTGATGGCCTGGATGGACATCAGCGCCCCCGCCAGCCGCCCGTCCAGCTTGCGGTCCCACGACACGTGCGACCCCAGCCCGGCGGGCACCCCGCGCGCCACCACCTCCACCACCCCGCCCAGCGTGTCGCCGTCGCGCCTGGCGGCGTCGATGGCGTCGATCATCCGCCCCTCCGCCTCCACGTCCAGGCAGCGGACCGGGGACGGGTCGGACGCCGCGTTCAGCGGGTCCGGCAGCGGGTCGGGCGCCCGCGCCACGATCCCGCCGATGGACACCACGTGGCTGCCGATGGAGATCCCCAGCTCGCCCAGCAGCTGCTTCGCCAGCGCGCCCGCGGCGACGCGCATCGCCGTCTCGCGGGCGCTGGCGCGCTCCAGCACGTCGCGGGCGTCGGTGCGGTCGTACTTGAGCGCGCCCACCAGGTCCGCGTGTCCGGGGCGGGGAAAGAAGACGCGGCGCATCGCCTGGTCGTCCCCCTGCCCCTCCACCGGCACGGGCGACATGGCGTCCGTCCAGTTGGCCCAGTCGCGGTTGCGCACCAGCAGCGTGACCGGCGAGCCCAGCGTTTCCCCGTGCCGGATCCCGGAAAGGATGTCCGCGCGGTCGGACTCGATGCGCATGCGCCCCCCGCGCCCATACCCTCCCTGGCGGCGGCGCAGCTCGCGGTCGATCTCGTCGGCGGAAATCGGCAGTCCGGCGGGGAGCCCTTCCACGATCGCCACCAGCGCGGGACCGTGCGACTCGCCCGCGGTGGTGAAGCGGAAGGTCGGCATGATGCGCGGGAAGATAGCGCGAAAGCGCGAGAGTGCGAAAGTGCGGGGCGGAAGTGCGGAAGGGAAGTGC
>DASTNU010000206.1:0-5685 GCA_035720605.1 Longimicrobium sp.
CCCGTCCGCAGTCCGTTCGATGCAGCTCACCGCCTGCTCCGGCGTTCCCGCGGCGCGGGTCCAGGGCGCGGCGGGGACGGGGGAGGCGGGGGCGGACGCGGAGGGGCGGGACTCGGCCCGCCACAGCCCGCTGCTGCGCCCCAGCCAGCCGTGGAAGGCCGGCCGCAGCCGCAGCGTCTCGCCCGGCGCCAGCGTGGCGTCGTAGGCGATGCCGATGCGCCGGTGCCCCCCCTCGCCGTGGTAGAGCTCCACCAGCGGGCGCGCCGTGGCGGCGATGCGGTCCCCCACCGGCGCCACGCCCTGCACGTACAGCGTCGGGGCGACGGGGCCGACGCCGCGGTTCTCCGCCGTCCAGCGCATCAGCGGGCCCACGATGGCGTCCGGGGCGCCGTCGGTCGCGGCGGCAAGCACCTCCCGGCCGACGGGGACGTTCTCCTCCACCCCGAAGGCGCGGTCCTCCTGCAGCGGGCCCAGGTGGCTGTCCACCGGGAGCTGCGCCTCCACCATCCCCCGCACGGCGGCCAGCGTCCCCAGCCCGTCGCGGAAGAGGGCGGTGACGCGCCGCTGGCGGCCGCGGTACTCCTCCACCGTCTCGGGCATGTCCGCCGGCTCGCGCCAGTGCGGCAGCGCCAGCAGCGAGCCGATGCGCGCCAGGTCGTCCACCCAGGGCGAATCGAACGAGACGGGGGCGATCAGGGGCCCCAGCCCCTGCCGCAGCAGCCGGAAGTTGAGATCCGCCAGCTCCGGCCCGCCCAGCGGCGGCTCGGCCAGCAGCGCCTGCGTCTCCCCGTCCAGCGCCACCCCGGCGAAGCGACCGGCCTCGAAGACCAGCTCCCCCGCCACCCGCGCGTCCAGGTCGTCCGCCAGCGCCTGCTGCAGCGCGGGGGGAACCGGGGTCCCGGCCGGCGCGGCGCCCCACGCGTCCAGCAGCGCGCGCGCCGCGGGGTCCAGGGTGGAGCGGATCCAGGCGGCGAGGGGGTCCGGCCCCGCCCGCAGGCGCCCGGCCAGGGCGGGGGCGTCCACCACGTCCACCCCCTGGGTGGGGCGGGGGACGATGAGCCCGCGCAGCTGCCGGCCGCGGTGGTAGAAGGTGGAGAGGAGGGCGCGGTCGGCGTGCGGGTGCCAGTGCGCCTGCATCACGTCCGCCGCCTCGCGGTCCAGCCGCTGCACCGCGTCGGCCGCCGTGCGCAGCAGCATGGCGATGAGCCCCAGCCGCCGCAGCCGCAGGCCGAAGCGGGCGTCCTCGAAGGGGAGGGGGAGGAGCGCCCGGCCGCCCTCCACCACGGCGGAGAGGGCGGGGCGGCTGCGCACGGTGTGCCCGTCGATGCGGTACACCTCCAGCGCGCACCCCGTCGCCAGGGCGCGCTCCGGGGCGATGCGCACGGCGCGCACCCGGGCCGGAGCGTCCAGGGTGGCGATCACCGTCCCGCCGTGCAGGCTCAGCCGGGCGCCGCGCGCGGGCTCGGTCTCCACCGCCACCACGTCGCCGGGGCCCAGGGGGAGCACCTCGCCCGAGGCGTCGTCGTCGTCGGGCCGCCAGAGGGAGGGAAGGCGGCCGCGCATCCGCTCGTAGCTGCTACTGGCCATCGTCCTTCTCCACCGCCACCCCGGCCAGCGCCAGCCGTTCCTGCGGAGCGGGGGTGTACGAATGCGCCGCCGCGGAGAGGACGCGCGCCATGCCGCTGGGGAGCGTCAGGGTGAACTGCATCCGGTACGGCCCCGCCGCCGGGTTGGGCGCCGTGCCGCCGGCGGCCGCCGCGTCCCACTCCGCCAGCGTCCTCCCCGCGCGGCTGGGGAGGGGGGTGGCGTACGCCAGCTTGCTCCACGAGACGGTCCGCCGCGGGTCCGCCGGGGCACCGGAGGCCGGCTCCGGCAGGTTCATGGTGCTCAGGTGCGCCAGCGCGGCGGCGAGCGCCGCGCGGATAGCGGCCGGGTCCGGCGGGGGGCCGGCCGGGGGGTGGAGGACGGTGGCGGTGACCTGCGTGGGGAGCGCGGGATCGGCCACCTGCAGGTCCGCCAGCACCGTGGGCGCCCCCGCCAGCTCGATGACCCCGGTCTCCCGCCGCAGCGCGTCCACGGCGGCGCCGTCCGCGCGCACCACGGCGCTCACCACCCGGACGTCGCGCACCTGGGGGATGGAGAGGACCAGCCCGGTGATCTGCCCCACGCTCCCGTTCTCGCGCACGGGAAGGCGGGCGAAGTAGCGCTCCACCCGCTCGCGCACCGCCTGCTGCACCCCGCGCAGCTCCGCCTCGGGGATGCCGGGGACGGTGTCCAGCCGCAGCGACAGGTCCACCCTGGCCGGCGCGCGGGTCGCCGCGAGCTCCACCCTGACCCCGGCCGGGCGCGCGTCGCGCAACGCCGTGCGCAGCCGCTGGTCCATCTCCGGCGTGAGCGCCTCCGCGTGGGGCGTGACACTGACGACGCCGGCGGGGAGGGAGGGGTCGTCCTCCGCGTCCACCACGTCGGCGCGCAGCCCCTGGCGGGCCACGGCGGACTCCATGGCCCTGAGCGTCGCCCGCTCGCTCCCGTGCAGGAAGCTCTTGGCCCGCGCCCGCAGCTCCACGTCCGTCTCCGACTGCGTGGTGATGGCGGTGGGAGAGGGGTTGGCGACCTCCGCGATCCCGGCCAGGGGGATGGGGAGGACGGTGAGGGCGCCGGCGGGGAGCGGGTCGTTCTTCTCCAGGTCGCGCGCGCCCACGCGGATGGCGCGTTGCCCCGGGGCGAGGGTCACCGTCTCCGTCGTCTCGTACTCCCGCTCGCCGTCCGCGGTGGCCACGCGCGTCCCCGCGGGGACGGTGACGGCGCCGGTGGAGCCGGGGGCGCGGGTGAGCTCCACCAGCCCTGCGGGGCGCCCGCCCTCCACCCGCTCCACGCCCAGGAGCGCCACCACGTTGTCCAGCGCGTCACCCTCCGCCGTGTCGATGAAGCCGGCGCGGTACACGCCCTCCAGGGTGGCGTAGACGCGCGCCAGCTCCATGGCGAAGGTCTCGCCCAGGGTGCGGACCACGCTCCCGGTGTAGACGTCGGTCACCACCGGCTGGGCGGCGGCCGGGTAGTAGGTCACGTCCAGCAGGGTGCCGGGGTCCGGCAGCTCGGCCCCGGGCTGCCACTCCAGCGTCTGGGCGTCGTCCAGCAGCCGCCAGTCCGTCCCCGGGCGAAAGGCGTGGGCGCCCCCGTTGCGCGTCCCCCACACGGCCTCGACCGAGGCGACCGGGGGGCGCTCCAGCGGGTGCCGCCAGGGCGCCTCGGTGGCGCCGGGAGGCGGGAAGGGGTGCTGCTCGGCGGCCACGCCCCCCGTGGCCGAGGCCAGGAGGCTGGTGAGCACTTCGGGGTAGCCGCGGCGTCGGAAGCTCACCGTCACAGCTCCAGCGTAAGGGGTCCGATCAGGAGAGGCTCCAGATCGCGCGCGGGGAGCACCTGCAGCAGCACGTCCACGCGGTCGCGGGTGCCGGGCGAGGGGCCCACGTCCACCCGCACCACCTTCTGCACCCGCGGCTCGGCGGCCAGGCTCTCCAGCACGTACAGCTTGGCCAGGTTGCGGGTGGACGCGGTGTTGGGGCGGCCGACGAGCTCGTGCAGCCGCGAGCCGTACTCGGGGTGCCCCAGCGCCTCCAGCTCGCCGCGCGGGGTGAGCAGGCGCATGACGACGGCCTGCGCCAGGTTGTCGCGCCCGGCCGTGCGCCCCAGGTCGCCCAGGCGGCGGGGCTGGCCGGGGACGGTGCGCTGGTCGGCCGCAGCCACGTAGACGGGGCGCAGCTCGTAGTTGCGCAGCTCCAGCCGCAGGTCGGTCCCCAGCTCGGGGCGGTCTTCGCCGGCCACGTCAGCCTCCGATGAACACGGTTCCCACCGCGATGATGCTGCCCACGGGCAGGTCGGCGGGGTCGTTGCAGGTCGTCACCTTGTCTCCGTTGCGCGCGGCGGCCTTGCCGTTGATGAAGACGGTGCCGCTCCCCATCAGCACGCTCCCCTTGTCGGCGGGCGGCTTCTGGAAGGAGCCGCCCTGGGGGATGTGCGAGGGCGAATTGGTCGCCTCGCTCCCCTGCACGGCGGCCGCCTTGCCCATGATGTTCACGTCGCTGCTGAGCTTTCCGTCCAGCATCCCCACGAACGGGTGGGGGAGGGGCGTGGGCACCGGCCCGCCCGGGGACGGGATCATCACGATGTGCGTGTCGGTCGCGATCACCTGATCGCCCTGCTTGGCCGCGGGCTGGGGCATGGTCGGGAAGTGCGAAAGTGCGAAAGTGCGTTAGTGCGTTAGTGCGTTAGTGCGGGTTCTGAGGGAGGCGCCTCGCGGTAACCCCGACCCTCGCTCCGTCTCCTGGCGCCGACCGAAGAACCTGCTCTCGGCCTGTGCGTGACTCGCCGCCGCGCCTCGCGTACGCAATCCGCGAAGGCGGATTTCACGGTCTGCCAGCGGCGAATTCTTCATTCGCTCCAGGGGAGGGTGGGCAGACGCGTGCCCTGTCCACCGATTCCCCATCCGCCCGTCAGTTCAGGTCGATCTTGGCGCCCTTGAGGGTGAGGTTGCCGGAGGCCTCCAGCTTGATCTCGCTCCCCTTCACCTCGAGCTTGCCCTCGGACTCCACCGTCATCTCCTTCGCCTTCAATCCCAGCTTGCCGCCGCTCTCCAGGGTGACGGCGCCGTCGCGGTCGATCTGCAGCTTGAACTTGCCGCCGTCCACCTCCACCTCCACCACCGGGTCGTCGTCGCGCAGGGTGAGGGAGAGGCCGGCGCCCAGCTTGAGCACCACCTCGCGCGTGTCGCCGCTGCGCAGCTCCAGCCGCACCGCCTCGTCGTCCCCCGCGTCCAGGGGGAGGTGCAGGATGGCCTCGCCCTCCTGGTTCACCGGCGGGCGCGCCTCGTCGCTGTACAGGCTGCCGGTGATCACCGGCGCGTTCACGTCGCCGCCCACGAACTGCACCAGCACCAGCGCCCCCACCTCCGGCAGCTGCGCCGTCCCGATCCGCGGCGTCGCGACGGGCACCTGCTTGAGCACGATGCCGCTGTTCCGCAGCTCCACCGTGCAGGAGTAGTTGTCCTTGTCGCCGTCGCCCTCGTGCGGGTGGCGCTCCTGCACCACGGCCAGCTCCGCCGTGCGCACGCGCCCCACCTCTTCCTGCACGATGCGCTGGATGGTGGAGAAGAGCGTGGCCGTCACAGCAGCCCTCCCACGAGGCCGCCCAGCCCCCCCGCCGATCCCGCGGCGGAAACGTCGATGAGCGTGGTGAACCCCTCGCGCCTGGCGTAGCGGTGGCGCACCCGGCGCACGAGAAAGCTGCCGTTCAGCGCGTCCTGCGGCGCGTCCTTCACCTCCACCGTCGACCCGACGGCGACCTTGGCCGCGCCGGGGACCAGCAGCCGCCCGGTCAGCTTCTCGCGGCTGGCGGCGAGCGCCACGCCCTCCGCCAGCGCCGCGGCCGCGTCGCCGGAGCGCACCGCGCCCTCCGCCAGCAGCCGCTCGCCCTCGCCCTCGCCGGCGGAGCGGGTGACGGGCCCGGCGTCCTTGAGCAGCCAGGTGGAGGCGTCCTGCCCCTGCGAGCCGGCCGCGCCCTCGCCCACCGCGGTCACCTTGCCGACCGCCGCCGTGGCCTCCGTCAGATCGAACGCCAGCAGGTCCACCGCGTAGCCGAAGCTCCCCGCCGGCGACCCCTCGGCGTACGGCGCGAAGTAGAGCGCGCCCT
>DASTNU010000207.1:0-4521 GCA_035720605.1 Longimicrobium sp.
GGCCTCCGTGTGCCCGACGATGCGGTCGGGGAGCATGAGGTGGCCTTCCAGCTCGGCGATCCCGCGCCGGGCCAGCACCAGGAAGAGCAGGGCCGCGGCGGCCGGGCGCAGCCAGCGGCGCACCCCGCGCGCGCGGTCCTCCACCCCCGCGGCAGTCCCGCTGAGGGCGCGGGCGGGGAGCGGCGCCCGGTGCCAGGGGATGCGCAGCGACACCTCGGTGCCGCCGCCCTCCGCGGCCCGCATCTGCATCTCGAACTCGTCGCCGTAGAGCTGCGCCAGCCGGGCGCGCGTGTTCGCCGTGCCGATCCCCGCGCCGGCCGCGCCGCGGCCGGCGGCGGCGTCCAGCCCCACCCCGTCGTCGCGGACGGCCAGCCGCAGCCAGGGGCCGTCGCGCCGGGCGTGGACCTGCACGCACCCGCCGCCCGGGCGCGCGGCCAGGCCGTGCTTGATGGCGTTCTCCACCAGCGGCTGCAGCACCATGTGCGGCACGCAGGCCCCGCGCGCCTCGCCGTCGATCTTCCACTCCACCCGCAACCGCCCGTCCAGGCGGATCTGCTCCACCTCCACGAACGGCTCCAGGGTGCGCACCTCCTCTTCCAGCGTCACCTCCTGCGTTCCCACGCGGCCGGCGGCGCTCTGCAGCAGGTCGCGCAGGCGCAGCACCATCCGCTCGGCGGCGGCGGGCGCGTCGTGCACCAGGGCGGAGACGGCGTGCAGGGAGTTGAAGAGAAAGTGTGGATTCAGCTGCAGCTTGAGGACGCGCAGCTCGGCGGCCGTGCGGTCCAGCTCCGCGCGGGCCAGCGACGCCTGCAGGCGCAGCCCCGCCAGCTGCCGCTCCTGGTAGCGGCGGGCGTGCTCCAGCGCGTGGGCCACCAGCGCCAGCACGGCGTACACCATCACCACGGCCGCCAGCTCGCCCGCGTCGCGCCCGGGCTGGAACCCGGGGCCGGGGTCCGCCAGCAGCAGCCGCTCGCCCCGGCGCACGCCGGTGTTCAGCAGCGCGAAGCCCAGCGCGGCGGCCAGGTGCACCCCCGCGCTGCGCAGCGCACCGCGCCGGTCCACGGTGTACCGCCGCGTCAGCCGGAACGCCGCCCACGCCGCCGCGGTGAGCACCAGCGACGAGGGCAGGGCCAGCAGCAGCGCCAGCGCGGCGGTGGCCGGGCGCCCGCCGGGGAGAACGGCGCCGCGAAAGTCGGGCGCCAGCATCAGCAGGTTCACCCCGAGCCACGCCGCCAGCGCGGCCGCCGCGGCCCAGCGGGAGGGACGCGCGGGACGTGCATGCGGTGGCGAGTGCGGCAGGGCAGCGGGCACGGCGAGTGAGTGCGGCGGATGGATGGGGCGCATTGTCAGCGTCCGGACGCAACGGCCGGCCGCCGGGCGCCGCAAGGCGCGCGGGAGGAGCCGGGAGAGCGGAAAGCGTGCATCGCCGCCTGCCGTCGCGGGGGAGCGGACCGCAAGATGGGCGCGGATACCCGCGGATACAAGGCGTGCTGCTGGCGGCGCTATCTGCGCGGCCCACCCGGGCCGACAATACGCGGGTGGTGGACGAAGAAGTTTCGCCGCAACGCCTTGCCGTCCCCGGCGCCGGGGACGGCATCCGCAGCGGGAGAACGTCTGGGGCACGGGGATCGGGACTGTCACCCGCACCGGCGCACGATGGTTCCACGCACAACGAGCGGAGCCGGCAGGGGAGGTGGTCTCCACTCTGCCGGCTCCGCCCATCCTGCGTGAGGCCGA
This sequence comes from Longimicrobium sp., assembly GCA_035720605.1. Taxonomy (GTDB): domain Bacteria; phylum Gemmatimonadota; class Gemmatimonadetes; order Longimicrobiales; family Longimicrobiaceae; genus Longimicrobium. Next base: position 1,738 of record DASTNU010000207.1, read on the forward strand.
TCCCCGCCCCGGCGGGGGGCGTCCGCCCGGGAACCCGGATCACTCCGCGCGGACGGCGGAGCGGTACAGGCCGTCGGCCCCGCGCCACAGCGCGATCACCCGGCGGTGGCGCCGGTCGTGCACCAGCTGCGCGTCGCCCCCGCCGAACGCGCCGGCACCCGCCAGCGTGTCCAGCGGCGACGCGCGGCCGCCGGTGAGGGAGAAGGCGTGGAGGGCCTCGGGGGCCGCCAGACCGCGGGTATGGCGCACGGCGAGGTGGATGCGCCCGCCGGCGCCCGGGACGGCGGCGAAGCGCATGAGCACGCCGCCACGCAGGGGGGCCGGCGTGACGTCTTCCGCCGCGGTCCAGCGGCGGCCGTCGCGCGAGGTGGCGTGGTACAGCGCCTCGGGAAACGTCTGGCCGTCCGTATCCTCCAGCCAGAACAGGTGCCGTACCCCGCGCCCGTCCACCACCAGCTGCGGGAAGTGCGAGTACCGGCGCGGCACCGAGTGCACCTCCACGGACGCGAATGCGCTCGTGGAGCGCAGCGGGCGCACGAACACGTCGAACTCGGCGCTGGGGCGGAGGGGTGTGACCGCCTCGCCCACGTAGGCCAGCTCCAGGGGCCGCCCGGCCGGCACCGCGGCGAACGCCGTCATCCGCCCGTCGTGGTCCAGGAACTCCGGCGCGGAGGCGCGTCCGCCGCGCAGCGACAGGTGGCCGATCCCCCGTCCCTGCGCCTGGAACAGCACCTCCACGGCGCCGTTCGGGCCGGTGGCGGCGGAGAGCGACAGGTCGGGGATGCCGGCCTCCAGCGGCTCGCGGTACAGCACCGACGGCGCGGACCAGCGGCCGGCGCGCAGGGCCCGGTGCACCAGCTGCGTCGGCACGAACGCCGGCGAGGCGGTGCCGGTGTGGCCGTACCACAGCACGTGCACGGTCCCGTCCCCTTCCACCGCCACCTGCGGCGCCTCGGCCAGCGTCGCGCCGCCGGCCAGCGCTTTGGGAGCAGACCACCCCGCGGAGTCCAGCCGCGCGTAGGCCAGCGCGTCAGCCCACCCGTCGTGGTCCTGGTCGCTGGCGAAGACCGCGTGCAGCGTTCCGGCCGCGTCCACGGCGGCAGCCGCCAGGCTGTGCCCGTCGCGCCTCCCGAGCGCCGCGGAGAGCGCCGGCGCGCCACGCGGTGCGGACCACTCCCCGGCCACCGGCGCGGCGGGAGCGGCTTGGGCGGTCCTGGGGGCGGCGTCGCATCCGGCGGCCAGGGCGCAGAGGGCGGCGGCGCCCGCCAGGGAAAGACGGTGGTGGATCATTCTCGAAAGAAGGAGGTCATCTGGCGAAAGACGCGCGGCGCGGCCCTCGTGGACCGCGCCGCCACCCTGGTCCGTCCTCAGACGCAGAGCTTGCCGCCCGATCCCCACGTGTACGTGCGATAGCCGTTGGGCAGCACGTACCCGAGGTTGGCGGTGAACTTGTGGGTGCTCTTGACCTCCCACCGGAAGGTCATCGAATACGGGTAGCTGGCGTAGCGCTCCCCCTGCACGTGGATGGGGGCGCCGTTCACCACCATGTAGTCGCTGTCGAACTGGGCGGGCGTGGCGGAGCAGCCCCCGACGCTCCGGTAGCTGATGCTCAGGGTGGTCTGGTCCATGTTGTTGTGCGCGTCGGACTTCGCGTGCAACCGCACGTTCTTCCCGTAGGCGTTCGACTCGTTGAAGACGCCGCCCCAGAAGTCGACGTACGCCACCTGCGGCGCGGGCGGCTCCGGATCGGGGCACGGCTCGATGTAGCAGGGCTGCTCCGCGAACAGCGGCTGGATGCCCTGCGGCTGCATGCCCTCCGGTGGCGTCGCGGCGATCCCGTGCGCGGCGTAGTCCTCGGGCTTGAGCACGGTGACCTGCGACATGTCGTACGGATCGGTGGGCTCGGCCTGCGTGATGGGCTCGTCGCTGCAGGCGGACAGCGCGGCGATGGACGCGAGAACGGCCAGATGGGTCAGTCGCATGGAAACTCCTTCGTCGTACGGCGTTGCGGAATGCCGGTCGGCATTCCCGTGATGCGGGGTGGGCGCGGCGCTGGGGGGAATCTGCGTCCGGGGAGCGATGCTTCGATTGCGTGCTCCGTGAGAACAGGTACCGGATGGGGATGCCCGCCCGCGTCCAGCCGCCGCGTCGGCGCATCCCGTGAATTGGTCCGTGCGGGGCGCAGGATAAGCCGGGGCGCGGGAACGGATGAGCGGATTTTGACGGGCGGGCGGGATGGTCGTGCGAGCGGGCCCGGACCGCTGGTGAGCGGCCCGGGCCCTGGAGTGGCGGAGTGAGACGGGCGATGGACTACTTTCGCGCCCATCCGGACGGGCGTATGCTGACGCGTCGCCGAACGGGGGCTTCACCCTCCGGGAAGGGCTACGATCCTCCCTGGCGGCAGAGGGTGTCGGCTCGGGCCGCCTCCGTCGATCCGCCGCGAGATCTCCCGCCACCCTGGATTACTGGATGCGATTCGGACTGTTCGCGAAGCTGGTGGCCCGCCCGGGGCAGAGTGACGCGGTCGCCGCGCTCCTGCTGCGCGGCGTGGAAGAGATTCGGGAGATCGGCTGCGAGCTGTACGTCGTCAACACCTCGCCCGACCACCCGGACGCCATCTACGTGATGGAGGTCTGGACGTCGAAGGAGGCGCATCACGGCTCCCTCCAGCTTCCGGCCGTGAAGGAGGCCATCGCCCAGGCGATGCCGCTGCTCACCGGCGAGTTCGAGAGCACCCGGCTAGACGTCGCCGGCGGCCTGGGTCTGTCGATCCAGCCCGCCTGA
>DASTNU010000208.1:0-2642 GCA_035720605.1 Longimicrobium sp.
ACCTGCTGCTCAGCCAGCCGGAGCGGGCCGCTTGGCACTGCGCGATCGGCCGGCGAGAGCCTGCCGGCGGGCGAGGCGTGGCCGACATCGACGAGGTTGTCGTCTGCCGCGATGTGGAGACCCGAGCCGGTCGGACACTCAGGTGGGTCGAGGACAATAGAGCCCCCATCCTCGATATCGCGCTCAACCGCTTAACACTGGGGCGCGCGTTGCTGTACCGGTCCGTGGTGCAAGCCCGTGGCTCCGCAACTCAGCCGGCTGTCGATACCGAGCCGCTGATCGATTCGGCCGCGGCCAACCACCTGAACGCCGCCGTAGATGGTCTCCGCCGTGCGGGTCAGATCGACAGGCTTCCATGGGGCCTGCTGAGCCGGGCATGGCTGCGGTTCCTGCAAGACGACTCCGACGGCGCGCGCACCGACCTGAACGAAGCATTGGAGATCGCCGAGCGCGGACCTATGAAGCTGCACATGGCGGACATCCGCCTGTACCGAGCGCGGTTGTTCCACGCGGTGCGGCCGTACCCGTGGGACAGCCCGCACGCGGACCTCGCCGCGGCGCGCAAGCTCATCGAGGAGTGCGGCTACTGGCGGCGCAAGGAGGAGTTGGAAGACGCCGAGGAGGTGGCGGCAAACTGGTAGGAGGAGTCGTGGAGGTCAGCCATCCTAGCCGGAGCACATAGGCGCGCATCGACACAAATGTCGATGCGCGCCGACGACTATCGTGGCGTTCTCCGGTGGTGAGATCGGGGCGGAGGTGCCGCCCCGACGGTTACTGGGCCACGGCCTCGCGGTCGCGGCCGTGCTCGGCGAACCAGCTGGCGATGTACTCCACCGCCTGGCCCGTGGTGGTACCGGGCCCGAAGAGCTTGCCGATGCCGCGGCTTTCCAGCGCGCGCATGTCTTCTTCGGGGATGATACCGCCGCCGGTGATGAGGATATGGTCGGCACCCTCGGCCAGCAGCGCCTCGTGGACGGCGGGGAAGAGGGTCATGTGCGCGCCGGAGAGGATGGAGAGCGCCACCACGTCCACGTCTTCCTGGATGGCGGCGTTGACGATCATCTCGGGCGTCTGGTGCAGGCCGGTGTAGATGACCTCCATGCCGGCGTCGCGCAGCGCGGCCGCCACCACCTTGGCGCCGCGGTCGTGGCCGTCGAGCCCCGGCTTGGCCACCAGCACCCGGATCTTCCGTTCAGGCATATGATGAATCCAACGTGCGTCGTTATGGGTCGAAAGACCGCGTAACATACGGCGTATCGCGAGCCTGCGGCAAGCGAAGACCGTGCCGGGCGGCCGGCATCCCACCCAGCGATTGAAATCGCCGCAACGACCACGCACTGTCCGCCTTCGCGGACACGAACTGCCGCCCCCTCGCCCACGACAGACCACCAGGAAGGGAAAGTAGATCCTTCGGTCGGCGCCACGGGATCACGCTGTCCGCAGGATACTGGGCGGCGCCTCCCTCAGGATGACAAGACCTTGTGGTTAAAGTAGTTGAAGCCCCGTTCGGCGACGCGTCAGCGGCGCCGAGACGGGGCTTATGGCAGTCCGAGCGGCGGCTTCAGCCGCTCAGGCTGGTGGCGTGCTCACGGCAAGGAGTTGCGGATTCGCGCCGACGATTCGCCGATCATCCGGGACAGCTCGGCGGCGGGGTACCAGCGGCCGGCGCGCATCACCCCGGCGATGCGCTGGGTGTTGCGGATGTCGGCCAGCGGGTCGGCATCCAGCAGCACCAGGTCGGCGTGCTTGCCGGGCTCGACCGTCCCGCTCTCCGCGAGCGTGCCCAGCCACTCCGCCGGGTTGCGCGTCGCCGCTTCCAGCGCGGCCCACGGAGTGAGGCCGGCCTCCACCAGGCTCTCCAGCTCGCGGTGCAGCGTCCACCCGTAGACCAGGAAGAACTCGGGCGAGTCGCTGCCGGCCAGGATGCGGCCGCCGGCCTGCCAGATGGCGCGCACCATCCGGTTGCGCGCCTCCACGTACCGCGCCCGCCGCTCCGCCGACGGCGGGTTGCGCCAGAAGTAGTCGCGCCCTTCGAACATCTGCCGGCGCAGCGAGTCCGGCAGCAGCGCGAAGTCCGGGCGCGCGCGGACCACCTCGTCCGGCTGCCCGACGCCGAACGCCAGCTTGAAGAAGGTCAGCGTGGGCGAGGTCCACACCCCCGCCGCCGCCGTGGCGCGGCCCAGCGAGTCGATCTTCGCGTCGTCGATCCAGTCCAGGCTCTCCCAGTTCGCCGGGCGATAGACGAAGTAGTCGCTCACGGATGCCGTCATCGGCGCGCCGTCGCGCAGCGCCGCCTCCAGGTACATCGCCAGGTGCTCGATCTGCTGCCCCGCGCCCAGCGCGCGCGCCAGCCCCACCTGCGGGTCCACGTGGCCGATGACGCGAATCCCCAGCCGCGCCGCCTCGTCGGTCACGGCGTCGTAGACGGCGGGGGAGATGAAGATGGTGAGCTTGACGAAGTCGTACCCCGCCGCGTGCACCTCGCGCACGGCGGCGCGGGCCTGCTCCGGCGTGGCGACCGCGCGGCCGTTGAAGTGCTGCGGATCGCCGTAGACGCGCCCGGCGAACTGCGGGCTGGCCAGGAAGAGCGTCGGGCCCAGCACCTCGCCGCGGGCGACGGCGGCGCGCAGCGGGAACTGCTC
>DASTNU010000209.1:0-3221 GCA_035720605.1 Longimicrobium sp.
CGGCAAGATCGGGACCGCGCCCGAACCCGTGCGTGCGCGCCGAAAACGTTCCCTCTCCCGTACCCCGCGGCACTACATCCGTTTCCCTGCCGGAAAGTCTTGCGGTGCGGCGGGACAGGGTTTCCGGGGTCAGAGGCCGGAGGGCGGGCGCGCGGGCCCCACCTCGTGCAGCGGCGGCGCGGCGGGGATCCCGGCGGAGTCGTGCCGGACGCGGTTCACGGGCGATCCGCCGCGCGGGCCCAGCACCAGCTCCGCATACCCGTTGGAGGGGTCGCCGCCGGAGCCGCGGATGCGGGCCACCGTCCCCGGCCCGCGGTTGTAGGCGGTGAGCGCCTCCTCCTCGTCGCCGTCGTAGTAGGCCAGCAGGCGGCCGAAGTAGCGGAAGCCCAGCCGCAGGTTGGTGTCGCGGTGCAGGATCTCCGCGCGGGTGATGCCGGGCTGCATCTCCCGCGCGGTGGCGGGCATCAGCTGCGTGAGCCCCAGGGCGCCCACGGAGCTTTCCGCCCGCTCGTGAAAGGCGCTCTCCACGCGCACCAGGCGAAACGCAAGCTTCGCCTCCACCCCTTCCGCCCGCGCCGCCCGCTCGATGGCGGCCGCCAGCTCCATCGGGATGCCGTACTGGCGGGCGTACGCCGCCACCACCCGCTCGCGCGCCTCCGCCGCCCGCACCGCCGCGATCGCGTCGCGCGTCACCTCCCACGCGCGCCGGCCCAGCGCGCGCGTGGGCGGCAGCACCGCCAGCAGCAGCGCCAGCGCGGCGAGCAGCCACGGCCGCGCGCCCATCCGCCCGATCGCCGCGCGGGCACGGCGCACCCGCGGGCGCGGAGCCCTGCGGACGCGTGCGGCGCTGCGTCTGGGTCGATGGGGACGGCTGGCCATCGGCGGGATCCGGGTCGCGCGGGAGAGAGCGGGGATCCCACCAACCTAACCGCATCGGCGGATTCCGGAAACCGTCCTGGTCGTGGACGTGCGAAAAACCGTGGCAGGATGCGGGATTTCCTTCGGAAGCGCTCCGCCGCTGAGATGAACCCCGAACCCTGTCATTCCGAAGGAGGCGCCAACACATACCTGCCCCGCGGAGATCTCTGGCGCCGACTGAGGAACCTACTCGCCCGAACGGGTGGCCAGCTCCATGGGACGACGCCGCGGCTTCCGTGCTTCTGCAGGATGTTGCCGGCGGTCCCGGAGAGCCCGGCCTGCCTCGAGGCTCCGCGAGCAGATTCCTCGGTGGGCGCCACACGTCCTGCCGTATGCAGAACACGCGTGGCGCCTCCTTCGGAATGACGGGTTCGTGCGGGAACCCGGAATTCATCCCCCTGCAGAGCCATGCACCGCTGCGCTCATCCGCCCACGTCGAGGATCACCTGGATGACGCCGAAGGGCACGTTGCGGCCGAAGCGGGACGAGGCGTCCACGGCGTCGAAGTAGTGGACTTCGAGTACGTTCGCCGTCTCCAGCGTGCGCAGCGTCTCCACGTCGCCGTAGCGCTGCGAGCCCACGTAGATGGTGGGGTAGCCGCGCGTCCCGGCCGCGTAGCGCGGCATCAGCCACGCCGGCCGCAGCCGCTGCACCGCGTCGAACACGTTGTTCACGGAGGCGCGGCCCAGCTCGTCCTCCGTCAGCAGCCGCGCGTTGCCGCGCCCCGGGGAGGAGGTTTCCGACGGCCCGCACGCGGCCAGCGCCATCACCAGCGCCGCCGCCATCATCCGCTGCACTCTCGCCCTCATCGCTCGTCCCCCCCGCTGGTGATCCGGCCCCGGCCGCCATCCCGCACGTCCCGCACCCGCGGAACCCCCACGGCCACCTTGCGGGTACACCTGAGCCCATGCACACGGTTCAGGTGATCTCGGGGAGGGATCTCATGCATACCTTTTCTCTTCGTCCGCTGGCGGCATTCGCGCTGCTTCCGCTGGCCGCGGCGTGCGCGTCGGCACAGGAGCCCCGGATGGATGCCCGCGACGCAAAGCCGCTCGACACGACCCCCTGGCAGCTGCCCCCGGGCGAGATCCCGGCGCTGCGGCCCAGCGACTACGCCGCCTTCGGCCTCGACCTCTTTCGCCAGATCGCCGAGGCGCGGCCGGACGCCAACGTGGTGGTCTCGCCGCTGAGCGCGGGGCTGGCGGTGAGCATGCTGGCCAACGGCGCGGAGGGCGAAACCCTCGCCGGCATCGAGCGCGCGCTGGCCGCCGGGATGGAGCTGGAGGCGCTGAACGGCACCAACGCCGCCCTGGCGCAGGCGCTGCGCACCGCCGACGTGGAGCTGGCGATCGGCAACTCGCTGTGGGGGCGGCAGGGGGTGCCGTTCCTTCCCGCGTTCATGGAGCGCAACCGCCGCTTCTACGATGCCGAGGTGGCCGCACTGGACTTTGCCTCGCCGGCGGCGGCGGAGCGCATCAACCGCTGGGTCAGCGAAAGCACCAGCGGGCGCATCGCGCGGATGGTGGAGCCGCCCATCAGCCCCGACGCCGTGCTGTTCCTGATGAACGCCGTGTACTTCAAGGGCCGCTGGGCGAGCGAGTTCGAGGCCGGACAGACCCGGCCCATGCCCTTTCGCGCCGCCGGCGGCCGCACCGTGCAGCGCCCGATGATGTCGCGCACCGGCGACTACGGGTACCTGCGGGGAGACGGCTTCCAGGCCGTGCGCCTGCCCTACCGCGGCGGCCGGTTCGCCATGTACGTGCTGCTTCCGGACGCGTCGTCGTCCGTGGCGGCGCTGCGGCAGCGGCTCACCCCGCAGGCGTGGGGGGAGTGGATGGGCGGCTTCGGCGAGCGCGAGGTGCGGGTGGTGATGCCACGCTACCGCATCAACGTGGAGTCGCGCCTCAACGGTCCGCTGCAGGCGATGGGGATGGCGGACGCCTTCAGCCCGGCCCGCGCGAACTTCGGCGCGATGCTCCCCGCGCAGTACCTGGCGGGGCAGAACGTGTACGTGAGCGAGGCCAAGCAGAAGGTGTTCATCGAGGTGAACGAGGAGGGCACCGAGGCGGCCGCGGTGACCGGCATCGAGATGCGGGCGACCAGCGCGGGCCCCGAGCCCGTCTCCTTCGTCGTCGACCGTCCCTTCCTGCTCGCCATCCGCGACGACACCACCGGCGCGCTGCTGTTCATCGGCCAGGTGACGGATCCGGTGACGGAGGGCTGACCGCCATCCCGGGCCGGGACGGCCCCGGAGCACCCGCGGGAGTGGCCGGACGGCCGGTGCCGTGACAGGTTGCGTGCAC
>DASTNU010000210.1:0-2460 GCA_035720605.1 Longimicrobium sp.
AGGCGGTGCGGCGGGTCCAGGTAGAACCGCCACGCCGCCGCCATCTGCCGCGCCGCCTCGTCGAGCTCCACGCCGCCGAAGCCGGTGCCCAGCGCCGGCATGGCGACGGTGGCGATCTCCGCCGCATCCGACTCGCCGCGCCGGACGCCCGCGTTGTGGCGATACACCGCCAGCAGCGCCGCCCACGCCGCCCGGTAGACCGCGTCGCTGCCGTCGATCGGTCCCGGCATGCGCATGGTGGGCGCGTGGCCCACGAACGGGTACCCCGGCGTGCCGGTCGGCTCGATGAAGCAGGTGCCGACGGGCTGCTCGCCCAGGTACTCGTCGATGATGCGCCGCTGCACCCGCTCCATCAGCGCGGCGCCGTGAAAGGCGACCACGGCGGCATCGATCCCCGCCGTCATCAGCCCGAACGCGTTCCCGGCCGTGATGAAGCAGTCGTGCGGCGGGAGCGACTCGAACCGCGCCTGCACCACGCGCACGTCCGGCAGTCCCTCGAAGCGGTCGCGAAAGGCCGCGCACGCCTCCTCCCGCGGATGCACCAGCCAGAGCTCGATGGGATAGGGCATGGGAGGAAAGTAGGCGCCATCGAAGCCCACGGCCACGCCATTTCTCCCGGGCGTTGTCTTCCTGAGGAAGGCGCCGCGCTTGCCCTTCGACATCCACGACATCCTGGCGCCGACCGAAGGATCTTGCCTGTCGAACCGGGGGCCCGGCCTCGCCACATGAGGCTGGCTTCCCGGCAGGGAAAGAAGATCCTTCGGTCGCGCACAAGCTTTTGTGCGACTGCTGGTTACGCGTGGCGCTCCCTCAGGAAGACAACATCCGCTTTCGGTGAGTGACGAGGTTTCTCTACACCCTTTCGGATTGACGGCGATCCGCAGGCGCGGTGTTTACCGGATTCGGCGTCAGGGCTGCCAGACGACGGGGAGGAGCGTCCGCTGCCTGGCCGGCTCCAGCAGGCAGAGCATCATCTGCAGGAACTCGGTGATGGCCTGGGACAGCTCCAGCGCCAGGTCCAGCACGCGCAGGCCGCTGACCTGCTCCAGGAGCCCGATCCTGCGCTCCGCGGTCTGGTCCCGGTGCGCGACCACCGCATCGCGGATGTCCCCGTACTCCTCGATGCACCGCTGCGCCAGCCGGTGGATCCGCGAGTGGACGGCGTGCAGATCCGCCTCCAGGTCCAGGAGGTGAGCCGTCGCCGCCAGCGCCTCCCGCAGCAACCGTCCCAGCAGGTTCCGCAGGCTGAGCGCCGACTCGTAGACGGTGTGCAGCAGCAGCCGGCCGTAGAAGCTCGCGCGCAGCGAGCCGCGCGGAGTGGCCAGGTCCTCCATCAGCACCGCCAGCTCGAAGCGCACCAGCAGAAAGAGATCGACGGCATCGTGGATCGCCGCGCTGCCGGTGATGCTCTCGATGGCGGAGGCGCGGCGCCCGGCCACGTCCAGCAGCAGGCGCTCCGTCTCGTTCTGTGCCTCGCGCATCGCCGAGCGTACGCGCTGCGCGGTTTCTGCGCGAATCAGGTGCTGCCCGGCAGAGCTCAGGGAAGACTGCACTCGCGTATCCTCAAGCATTCGAGGGGGGGTCCGGCGGTCACGGCTGCGCGGCCACCCGGCGCAGCCGGTCGTTCACCATCCGCGCGGGCCGACTGGCGCGGGCCGCGGCGCGCAGGGGCGGTCCGCGGCGGACGCGCCACAGCCAGTACACCATCGCCGGGAGCGGGAGGAACGCAAGGACCGCCAGCAGGGGTGCGATGCGGAGCGCCTCGGGAATCTCGTCCGCCTGGCCCCCGAAGAACGAGCCCGTCGCGATCCACAGCGCGAAGCACATCCGCCACAGGTGCCTGGTGATCCGGCGCGCGCCCCGCGGCCGCCCCGAGCGGATCATCCGCACGTCACCGCCGAACGCGATCAGCGCGATGACGCCGAACATCAGGTACATCTGTGCCGGCACGCCGTCGATCATCCCGCTCCCCGCCGTCATCGACCACACCGGCAGCGCGACGCCGGTGACGCCGACCGCCAGCGCGACCAGCATCGCGCCGAGCTCCACCCGGCGCAGCGCCGGGGTTTCCGTACGCACCGCCGTCAGCGCGGTGACGACGAGGTAGGCGGCCATCAGTCCGGCGGTCACGTTGCCGACCTCGCCGCTGGCGGCGGCCAGCCACGCGGCGAAGAGTCCCATCGTCACCATCGCCCAGACGAACACCGTCCCGCTCCTGCGGTGCAGCCCCGCGCCCTTCGCCGCGGCGAGGGCGGCGTAGCCCGCCACGATCGCCACCGCGCCGGCGGCGATATGGATCAGCAGCGTCATTCGCATGGAGAGCCTCCGGCGCGAAAGTGTCCGGCCGCCGGAGCCGGTCCGAGCCGGCCCAGCGGCCTGCGAGGCCTACCGCCGCCCGGTCCGCGCCGGGAGCGGCCGCATGACGTTCTCCAGGACGATGCGGGCGGCGCGGCGGCCGAT
>DASTNU010000211.1:0-2197 GCA_035720605.1 Longimicrobium sp.
CCGGCGGGGAAGCGCGTGTACGGCTCAGTTTCGCTCCGGCACCCGCACCGGGGTGGGAATGCTCAGCAGCTTGGGATCGGACGCGGAGATCAGGGCCTCGGCGAAGTCCTGGCGCTCCTCGATCTGGTTGAGGCGCCCGTCGATGCTGGAGAGCAGGTCGTGGATGCGGGCCATGTCCGCCTCGGGCGTGGCCCGCAGGCGGGCCTGGGTGGCGGCGTCCAGGTACGACCCCAGGCGCCTGGAGATCGGACGCAGGATGAGCACCCCACCGGTGGTGAGGATGCCCGTGATCATGACCATGGCAAGGAAGAAGGTCTCCGACATCGTCCAAGACTCCTGGATCGGTTTACCCGGCGCAGACCGCGCAGCCGGGGCGTACGGCGCAGCACCGCCGGCGGTTTCGGCGCGGCTCGCCCTCCCTACGAGTCCGCGGCCGCGCGCCGGGTTGCGGCGGGCGCCTTCGCGGAGCGCCTGCGGGTCCCGCCCGGCAGGCCGGGAACGCGGAACGCCATCAGCACGGCGAAGACGGCGGCGAAGATCAGGGGCTGCAGCAGGTCGCTCTTCACCAGCCAGATGAAGTGCAGCACCCCCAGCCCTGCTGCAAGATAAACCAGCCGGTGGAGTTTCTGCCACCTTTTTCCCAGCCGGCGGATCCATCCCTTCGTGGAAGTGACCGCCAGGGGGACGAGGAGGAGGAAGGCGGTGAAGCCGGCGGTCACGTACGGCCGCTCCGCCACGTCCTCGACGATGTAGGGCATGGCGAAGCCCTGGTCCACCAGGTAGGTGGCGAAGTGCAGGCAGACGTAGAGGAACGCGCACAGCCCCAGCGTGCGGCGGACGGGCGCCAGCCAGTTCCACCCCGTGAGCCTGCGCACGGGCGACACCGCCAGCGTGCACATCAGCATCAGCAGGGTGGCGAAGCCGGTGCGCAGGGTGACGTACTCGATGGGGTGCGCCCCCAGGCCATCGGTAAAGACGCCCGCCACCAGCAGGGCGAGCGGGATCAGCCCGCCCGCCCACGCGGCCGGCCGCACCCACCGCGCGGCCTTCAGCTCCCACGACGCGGGGGCCGCCATCAGTAGTTCCGCCGCAGGTCCATGCCGCTGTACAGGCTGGCGACCTCGCTGTAGCCGTTGAACATGAGCGTGGGGCGGCGGCGGAACTCGCCGATGCGGCGCTCGCGGGCCTGGCTCCAGCGCGGGTGGTCCACCTGGGGATTCACGTTGGCGTAGAAGCCGTATTCGCCGGGCGCGGACACGTTCCAGGCGGTGCGGGGCTGCGTGTCGGTGAAGCGGATGCGGACGATGGACTTGATGGACTTGAACCCGTACTTCCACGGCACCACCAGCCGCAGCGGCGCCCCGTTCTGCGCGGGGAGGGCGCGGCCGTACAGACCGGTGGCCAGCAGGGTGAGCGGATGCATGGCCTCGTCCATCCGCAGCCCCTCGACGTACGGCCAGTTGAGGATGGGCCGCCGCTGCCCGGGCATCTGCTGCGGGTCGTGCAGGGTGGTGAACTCCACGAAGCGGGCGCCGGCGCGCGGGCGGGCGCGGTTCACGATGTCGCGCAGCGGAACGCCGCGCCACGGGATGACCATGGACCACGCCTCCACGCAGCGCAGCCGGTAGGTGCGGTCCACCTGCTGGGTGCCGCGCACGAAGTCGTCGAAGGCGTAGCGCCCCGGCCGGTCGCACAGGCCGTCGACCACCACGGTCCACGGGCGCACGCGCAGCAGGCGCGGGGCGTTGCGGGCCGGGTCTTCCTTGTCGGTGCCGAACTCGTAGAAGTTGTTGTAGCGGGTCACGTCCTCGAACGGCGTGGGCTCGTCGCGCTGCGGCGCGGCGTCCGCGGCGGCCTCGGGAGCGCCGTCGGCGGTGTCGCACGCGGCGACGGCGGGGATGGCCGCCGCCAGCGCCGCGGCGGAAACGCCCAGGAACTCGCGCCGGTCGACGTACAGCCGCTCGGGCGTGATCTCGGACGAGGGGATCTCGGGCTTCTTGATCAGCATCGCGCCTCCAGCAAGGTCGGGCGGGGATCGTCAGCGGACTGCCGCGCACCTAGAAATACAGCGGCGCGCGGGAAGGTTCCCGCGCGCAAGTATCGTACGGGTGGGACGACGGATGCGGATGTGCGGGGGGGCACCGGCGGCTCGCGGCGCTTCGACGGGAATCGGGCTGCGTCCGCGAGGGCCGGGGGG
>DASTNU010000212.1:0-6078 GCA_035720605.1 Longimicrobium sp.
GGCTGCCGAAGTCGGCGCGGCCGCGGGCCTGCGCCGGGTCCAGCCCGTTGACGGAGTGCACCTCGTCCAGCGGCGAGCTCTTGCCGCGGCCGGGGGGCGTGCCCACGGTGCCCTGCACCCGGTCGCCGGTGCGCAGCCCCAGCCGGCGGATGACGGATTGGGAAACGAAGACGTCGCCGTCGGCGGCCTGGTAGCCGTGCGCGGCGGTGCGAAGAAAGCCGCTGCCGCTGGGCAGCACTTCGAGGATGCCGTCCGCGGGCGGCGGCGGCGCACCGGCAGGGCGCGCCGCGGCGGACGGTTGGGCGGAAAGGCTCATGCAGTGTTTATCGGTTTGCCGGATTCCCGGTGCACGGAAGCCCACCGGCTGATTGCCGGAAGAGGTGCGAAAGCTCCGCGTGTGGGCTGGGTGCGCGCCGGGACAACGTCAAGTTGCGTGCCCGCGGAGGGGACGCTGCGGAAAAGGAGACGCGTGGAGCGCGGAGAGCAGAAAAGTAGCGCTCCTGCGCCCCCGCGCAAGGACGGCGCGCGCCGCGCGCCGCCGCGACCGGTACAACCCGCCACCCGGAAACATGTTCCGTCTGGCGCAAACACGTTCGCTCGCTTACCTTTACGGCACTTCCCCGCAGTTTCGCCGGTTCGCCCCCATGTCGCGATACCTGGAGCTCTCGGTCCGCCCCGCGGACCCGTTTCACCCGCACGCGCGCCGCCAGCGCTCGCTCTCGGCCATCCTCGCCATCGTGGTGATGCTGGGGCTGCTGGGCGCGGCGTTCTTCCGCACGCAGATCGTGCGCAACGGCGAGTTCGTCCTGCGCGCGGAAGACAACCGCTTCGACATCCTTCCCGTTCCCGCCCCCCGCGGTGCCATCTACGACCGCAACGGCAAGCTCGTCGCCGAGACGGTGACCCCCTCCACCCTGCTGGTGGACCCGGGCCCGGCGGACAGCATCCGCGCCTGGCTGGCCCCCGTGCGCGAGCTGCTGGCGCTGGACAGCGCGCGGGTGGAAGAGGTGGTGCGCCGCGCGCGCGCCGGCCGGGGCAAGCCGGTGATGGTGGTGCCCAGCCTGACCTTCGAGCAGGAGTCGCGGCTGGAGGAGCGGCGGGACCCGCTCAAGGGGCTGCGGATGGAGCGCATCCCCATCCGCCGCTACCCGGCGGGCGCGGCGGTGGCGCACGTGGTGGGGTACGTGCTGGAGATCAACGACCGCGAGCTGCAGCTCCCGGAGTTCGCGGAGTACACGCAGGGCCAGCACATCGGCAAGACGGGGATCGAGCGGCAGTACGAGTCGCAGCTGGGCGGCAAGCCGGGCGCGGAGTTCATCGAGGTCAACTCGCGCGGCGAGGTGCTGGGCGCCTTCGCGGCCAACGTGCGCGAGCACCCGGAGCCCGGCGCCGACGTGCGGCTCACCCTGGACCTGGACCTGCAGCGCTACGCCCACCAGGTATGGCCGGCGGGGATGCGCGGGGCGGTGGTGGCCATGGTGCCCTCCACCGGCGAGATCCTGGCGCTGTACTCCGCGCCCACGTACGACCCCAACCTCTTCGTGGGCGGCATCTCCTCCGGCGACTGGGCGGCGCTGAACAGCGACCCCGCGCGCCCGCTGCTGAACCGCGCCATCGCCGGCATCTATCCCCCCGGCAGCACCTGGAAGCTGGCGACGGCCATGGTGGGGCTGGAGCGCGGGGTGATCGAGCCCGGGGACGTGATGCCGGTGGCGTGCACGGGGGGGATGGCGTACGCGGGCCGCTACTCGCGCTGCCACAAGCGCGAGGGGCACGGCCCGCAGAACCTGGTCCAGGCCATCGCCAACTCCTGCAACGTGTACTTCTACCAGCTGGGGATCCGGCTGGGGCTGGACGTGCTGGCGTCGGAGGGGACGCGCCTGGGCTTCTCCCGCTCCACCGGGATCGACATGCCGGGCGAGCGGGTGGGCACCTTTCCCACGGGGAAGCCGTGGTACGTGACCCGCTTCGGCTGGCAGCCGCCGCCCAGCGAGGTGATGAACGTGGCCATCGGCCAGGGGCCCAACGCGCAGACGCCGCTGCGGATGGCGCAGTTCTTCTCGGCGCTGGCGGGGAACGGCACCGCGCGCGCGCCGCACCTGCTGCTGCGCCGCGAGACGCCGGTGGAGACGGAGCTGCGGGTGAGCCCGCAGACGCTGCGGGCGGTGTGGCAGGGGATGGCGGCGGTGATCGAGGAGGGGGGCACGGCGCACGCGGTGGAGCTGGAGCGCTTCAAGCTGTACGGCAAGACGGGGACGTCGCAGAACTCGGCGGACCCCAGGAAGCCGCACGCCTGGTTCACCGGCTTCGCGGGGCCGCGCGACGGGCAGCCGGAGGTGGTGGTGGCGGTGATCGTGGAGTTCGGCGAGAGCGGCTCCGCGGCCGCGGCGCCGGTGGCCGCGCAGGTGGCGGAGTACTACCTGAACAAGAAGCACGGCATCGCCAACCCGCCGCTGGCCGCGGAGGCGATCGCGGACCCGGTGCGGGATACGGTGACAAGGTGAGGGGGTGAGGGGGTGAGGGGGTGACGTCGGTCGGGTGCGTTTGCGCGAAGCGCCCGTGATGTCGAAGCCCCGCCGGGCGAGCTCCGCGAGCCCAGGGCGGGGCTTCTGGCATTTCCAGCCCCGGGCTTTAGCCCGGGGTTACGGCGGGGCGAAACCAACCGCCCCATTCACCCCCTCACCCGTTCACCCCCTCACCCGTTCACCCACCTCCCTGCGCGCGGTCCCGCGGCAGCCGGCGGTTCTCCGGGATGCTCCAGTAGATCACGTCCTCCCACCACTCCGGCCCGCGGAACCTGACGTTCGCGAAGCGCTGGTGCGCCGCGTAGAACTCCGGGTCCAGGAAGATGGGCGCGTAGACGGCGTCGTCGATCACCTGCTGCTCCAGCGCCCGCCAGTGGCCGCGGGCCTTCGTCGAGTCGTTCTCCACCAGGATGGAGTCGATCAGCGCGTCCGCGCGCGGGTTGCTGTAGCCGGCGAAGTTGGGGCCATTGGGGGGGATGCTGCGCGAGTGGAAGAGCATCTCCGCGTTGGGCCCCATCACCCCCGGGCCCCACCCCCATCCCCAGAAGCTGGCGGTGAACTCGCGGTTGCGCAGCCGCTCCACCCAGCTGGTGCGCTCCATCTCCCGCACCTGCATGTCGATCCCCACCTGCCGCAGCTGCTGCTGCATGAAGATGAGCATGTCCTTGCGCATCTGGTCCGCGGAGCTCACCTCCACCTCGATGCGCAGCGGCTGCCCGCCCTTTTCGCGGATGCCGTCGCCGTTGGCGTCGCGCCAGCCGGCCTGCTCCAGCGCCTGCCGGGCGGCGTTGGGATCGTAGGCGATGGGGCGCACGTCGGCGCTGTGCTCGCGCAGTCCCGGCGCGATGGGCGAGAGCGCGGGCGTGCCGTGCTCGCCGAACTGCGCCTGCACGATCTGCGGGCGGTTGATGGCCATCAGGAACGCGCGCCGTACGGCCGCGTCGTTCACCGGCGCCTTCTGCTGGTTGAAGGCGATCCACCCCGGCCGCACCTGCGCCGCGGTGTGCAGCACGACGCCGCGCGCGTTCTGCAGCTGCTCGCGCTGCTCGGGCGCCACCTTCATCGCGTCGCCCTCCCCGTTCAGCAGCTGGGTGAGGCGCGCCGTGGCGTCCGGCACCACGCGGATGACGATGCGGTCCAGCGCCGGCCGCCCCTCCGGCGCCTCGGTGTTGGCCACCAGCGTGATCTGCTGCCCCTTCTGCCACTGCCCGAAGCGGTAGAGGCCGTTCCCCACCGGGTTCTGGCTGAACGCGTTGAAGCGCATCTGCCCGGCGTCGACGTTCTCCAGCAGGTGCCTGGGCACCGGGATCACCTCCAGCAGCGCGTTGAGGGTGCTGGGGCCGGTGCGGTTGAGCTTGATCTCTACCGTCTGCGGGTCCACGGCGCGGGCGGAGGTCACCGCCGCCACGTCCGCCTGCCGCGGCGACGCGGTGGCGGAATCCTGCTGGCGCTGGATGGTGAAGACCACGTCCTCCGCCGTCACCGGCCGCCCGTCGTGCCACCGCAGGTTGGGGCGGACCCTGAGGATCACGGTGTTCGGATCCGGCCGCTCCCACCGCTCGAGGAGGTCCGGCACGTAGTTGCTGAGGGTGCTGTCGCGCCGCGCCAGGGCCCGGAAGAGCAGGTGGACGACCTGGTACGACTGCGTGTTGTCGAAGGTGAGCGGGTTCAGGTCGTCCGCATCGCCTTCGGCCAGGAAGATCAGGGTGCCGCCGGGCGCCGCGCCGGTGAAGGTCGGATGCCCCGCGCCCACCCCTTCGTCGCCCGCGCCGCCTTTGGCCGCGCCGCCCCCGCCTCCCGAGTCACCGCCGCCGCACGCCGCGGCCAGCCCCAGCGCAAGCGCCCCTGCGGCGGCCGTCCCCCGCCGCGCCCACGCGTTCCACCGCATCTTCCCCTCCCCGTGTGCTGTTCCCGTCCGCGCCCTTCACGGGCGTGTGCCGGCCACTCACTGCACAAACTCCGCCGGGGCCCCTCCCCCCGGCCCCCTCCCCGCACAAACTGCGTGCGGAGAGGGGGAGAACTGCGAGCTCGGGGCATGAATCGATCCTCCCGCCGTGCGCGCGCCCCCTCCAGGCTCGCAAGTCTAGCCCCTCTCCCTATTCCCTCTTCCCTATTCCCTAGAAGCGATCGAACGTCCACGGCTTGGGCACCAAAAAAGCCCGGTCCAGCGCGGGGATCACCCCCGGCCGGTCCACGCTGGCCTCGCCGCCGGCCTGCACCTGGAAGAGCGGCACGGCGCCGATGAAGATGCGCGACAGCGTGTCGATCGGGAGCCGGATCTCGGCATCCACGTGGCCGCCGGTGTACGGCTCCACCTCCATCCGCCCCCCCTCCACGTGCACCCGCCAGGGCCCGCGGTTCTCCGGGACCTGCATGTCCACCACGTCCAGGCGGAAGGTGAGCTCCAGGCCGTCCACCAGGGTGCGGCGCTGCAGGGCTTCCTTCACGTCCAGGATGCGGAACATGGGCCCCCGCAGCAGCGTGGCGGAGGGGAACCAGAGCCGCCAGCTGGGCGCGCTGAGAAGCGGCAGGCGCGGCTCGCTCAGCCGGTCGCCGAAGTGCTCCTCGGGGTGCGCGCGGTACACCACCTCGCGCCACTGGTCGCCCAGGGTGCTGAGCCAGCCGTAGATGCCGCGCTGCGCCGGCAGGGTGAGCCAGGCCCGCTCTTCCACCTCGACGAAGCGGCGGTCCACCGGCAGGTCCGCGCGGTAGCGGACGATGGCGTACCCCTCCGCCTCGCCGCTCTCGCCCCGGTACAGCACGCCGGCCACGTTCTCCTCACCCCAGCTCCCCGTCCAGTTGCGCTCGGTGCGGTCCAGCTGCCCCGTCTGCAGCCGCTGCGCGGCCTCGCGGTAGACGGCGCGCATGGCCGCCTCGTCGCGCTCGCCGTCCACCAGGCGCACGCGCATGCGCTCCTCCCGGTCGTCGGGGAGGAGCATGGGGGGCACCTGGTACTGGTGCGCCTCGCCGGCCAGCCCGTACCCCAGGCTCTCGTAGAAGGCGGCGCGGAAGGGAAAGAGGGCCGAGGCCACGTCGTCGCGCTCGCGGGCGTGGTCGAACCCCGCGATGAGCATGCGCGTGGCCAGCCCCCGCTTGCGGTGGGTGGGCGCGATGGAGACGGTGCCCACGCCGGTGACGGGCATGGCCACGCCGCTGATCCACTGGCGCAGCCACAGCAGCTGGCAGGCGCCGATCAGCCGCCCGTCCTCCTCCGCCACCCACAGCGACTCCAGCCCGCCGTGGGGCCCGTTGACCAGGTGGTCCTCCCACCACTCGTGGCCGCGGTCGGGCGCGGGAAAGCTGTGCGTCACCAGCCGCGCCACGTCGTCGATCTCGTCCGGCCGCGCCGGGCGATACGTCTCCGCCAAAACCGGCTCTCCGTGTTGTTCCGTCAGTGCCGCGCCCGGGCGGATGGCCCGCCTTTCGCAGCATCGTGCGCCCCTGGCCGTGGCCCGGCACCGGGGCCGCGCCCTGCGTGTACCGTGCCATCCGCCCCCGCCGGGGCCGTTTTGCACCAAGCTACGGAATCGCCGCATGCCCAGCCAAGCCGTCC
>DASTNU010000213.1:0-7961 GCA_035720605.1 Longimicrobium sp.
GGGTGAAGGCGAGGTGGGTGGACGCCGCCACGCCCGGCGCGGGGCGGTAGCCGATGAGCGCGGCCAGCTCGCGCACGGAGCGGCGCTCGCGCGCGGTGCGCAGCCAGCTCTCGCCGGCCAGCCGCTCCTGGTAGAAGGTGAGCACGTCCAGCATGGCGGCCGCCGAGTCCAGCAGCGCCACGGTGAAGTCGTCGTCGTCGCGGGTGCGCAGCGGGCGCAGCGAGGGGAAGGCCGCGCGGGAGAGGCGCGCCAGCATCGAGGCGCGGAAGTCGGCGTGGCGCCCCACGCGGTACGCCACCTCCGGCAGCCCGGGGCGGTTCTCCACCCGCCCGGGGGTGAGCACGGTCACGCCCGCGCAGCAGCCGCAGGCGTCCGCGGATTCGCCGCCGTTCGCCACGCTACCGGCCTCCATGGAGCGTCAGGCGCAGCACGCCCCGCTCCGGAAAGTTGGGGTCGTTGTCCAGCCGGGCGATCTCCAGCCGCCCCAGCGCCATCTTTCCCGCCTGCAGCCAGCGCGGGTCGTCCATCCCCTGGCGCTGGAACTTCCTCACCTCCACCGACCCCACGCCGGGAACGCGGCGGGCGGCGGCGTAGAGGGGGCTCAGGTAGAGCGTCTGCCCGAAGGTGAGGAGGTCGGGGTGAAAGAGGCCCTGCCTGCCGTCGGGAAGGGTACGGCTGCCCAGCACCTCCAGCAGCGCGCGCTGCACCTCGCCGCGCAGGTAGCCGTCGGCCACGCACACCAGCAGCTCCACCTCCAGCGGGACGAAGCGGGGGGCGTCGACCTCCAGGTCGTGCCCCGCCATGCGGTAGCGCTCCAGGTGGTCCACCGCCTCCGCCTCGAAGGCGGGGTCCACCGGCAGCCCCCCGGCGCGGTCCACGGTCACGAACACGGTGTGCCAGCTCCCCGTCCAGCGCAGGGTGGCCGCCGCGCGCTGCACGGCGGGGTGGCGACCGGCGACCTCGGCGTAGTCTTCTTCGGTCACCGCGCGCTCCTGGGTGCGGAACGCCTGCGGGGCGCGGCGGCGAACCTCCTCCGCCGTCTCCGGCTCCGCCCCGCCGCGGGCCGCCAGCGGGTTCCGGGCGGACACGATGCGGGCGTCCGCCGCGGCCACGTGCACCAGCGTCTCCGCGCCCACGTTCCCCGCCAGCCCGTTCCCCACCCGGTAGCGCGCCTCGAACACGGCGCCCTCGTCCGGCCGCATCCCGTGCACGTCGTCCCCGAAGCGGAGGAACGCGGCGCCGCCCTCCTCCACCTCCACCACCAGCGCGCGGTCGATGGCGGCGCTGGACAGCAGGTCGCGGCGCACCTCCCACCCGAACGGCGGCGCGGCGGACGTCTCGAAGACCCGCAGGCCGGGGAGGACCTCGCCCATCTGCCAGCGCATGGCGCGGGCGGCCGGTGCGTGGCGCAGCTCCACCCGCGTCCGCGTTCCGTTCCGCCACAGGGGGACCTGGCGGGGACCCTGCTGGGTGAGCGGCGCCCGCGCCAGCCGCGGGCGAAAGCGCGGGGGGATGGGCACGGGGTCCGGGTGCGCGCACGCGTCCGGCGACGGCCGCGGCGCCCAGTAGAGGCGGGGGCCGGGGACGGCGCCCAGCGGCTCGGGGTCCGGGAGGGTCATCCCGTGGTCCACCAGCACCACGTTGCCCCATGCCGCGCTCACCTCGTCCACGAAGGTGTCGTCGTCCAGGGTGGCGCTGACGCAGAGGGGGAAGGGGAAGGCGTCCTCCGCGTCCCAGGCGATCTCGGTGATCGGGTGGCCGTCCAGCGGGTCCGCCAGCGGCCGGCCCCCGGGACCCGTGTGCCGCACGTCCGTCAGGCGCACCACGTGGCGGTGCGCGGGGTCCGCGTCGGCCGGGTCTCCGGTGCGGGGGCCCTTCTCCTCCACGAACACCAGCGCGTGGCCGGCCTTCAGGCGGGGAAAGTGGCCGTCCAGGGTGGCGCGGGTGGAGCCACGCGGAAGGCAGCAGCTGCGGTCGCCCCAGGTGTAGAGGAGGATGCGGTTGTGCGCCCCGTGCAGCCTCTCTTCGTACACGGGCTCGAAGACCTCGGGGCGGCGCTCCAGCGCCTGGCGGTCCTCGCGCGAGCCGGGGACGATGCGCGCGGGAAGGCCGGGGAGGCGGGTGTAGAAGCGCGCGTTGTCGGGGGTGATCCGCACGTTGGCCCGCTGCTTGACGTTCAGCTGCACCCACGCCCGGGCGTTGCAGCCGTCGTGCATCCGGTAGTCCACCAGCCGCGCGTGGCGCCGCAGCGAGACGCGCCGCCGCGCGGTCTGCAGGTACGCCTCGGTGGCGACGGCGTCCTGCTGGTAGCTCAGGTGGTCGCCCGCGTACGCCAGCAGCTCCGCCAGCGCCACGCCGAAGTCCGCGGGTGTGCGCTCGTGCCAGCCGGGGACCAGCCGCGACAGGCGGTCCAGCAGCAGGCGGCGGAAGCTGGCGTAGTCCCGGGCCAGGTAGTCCAGGTCCGGCTCGTCCGCCGGCTCCCGCGGGCACTCCTCCACCGGCGCGCAGTCGAACGGGGAGGGGCACTCCACCTTGAAGGAGAACTCCACCTCCGACAGCCGGGGGTCGAACCCCTGCGGCGGCTGCGGGTCGATGGGCGACTCCACCAGGCGCAGCAGGTAGGGCGAGTAGTCGCCGGTGCTGTCGGTGCGCACCACCAGCACCCTGGTCTTGTCGAGGAGCGCGGTGAAGTGCGCCTTTTCCGCCAGGGTCGCCTGCGCCAGCGCGCCGGCGGCGTCATCCGCCCACTCCACGCTCACCGGCCGCACCCGGTCGCCGCCCTCGATGCGCACGTTGGTGCGGTCCAGGTTGGGGACGTCCTTGAGGCAGTGCAGCAGCAGGGTGCGCTGGCGGGGACTGCCGGCCGGGGCGTCGCCGTCCAGCACCTCCAGCCAGTCGATGCCGTTGAGGGTGGCGTGGCCGTTCACCCGGTCGCGGCGGCGCTGGTCGCAGCAGCGGTAGATCATGCGGACGCCTCCCGGCTGAAGCTCTGCACCCGCCGCGCGCCGGTGCGGCGCAGCACGTAGACCAGGTCGATGCGCAGCACGGCGTCGTCGGCCGTCACCTCCAGCTGCTCCACCTCCACCAGGTCGCCCAGCCAGCGCTGCAGGGCGGCCTGCAGCAGCATCTGCGTGGTGGCGGCCAGCTCCACGCTGTTGGGAGCGAACACCAGCTGGGTGACGCCGCTGCCGAAGTCGGGGCGGTTCACGCGCTCGCCGGGGGCGGTGAACAGCACCTGCTCGATCAGGCCGCGCACCCAGGCCTCGTCGTCGGCCGCGGCGGTGCGGCCCCGCCCGTCGAACTGGTAGGGAAAGCGGACGTTCACGCGCACCTCACGTGGCGATGACCCGCGGCTGCGACGCCACGGGCACCAGGGGCGTTCCCGTCGGCGTGCACACGCTTACGCCGGAGAAGATGGCCAGCGGCTGGCCGGCGGCGAGGACGCGGGTGGCGCCCACCACCCACTGCGCGGTGGCGCAGGGGCCGTTGCCCCCCGGCGGCACGAACGGGCATCCCGCCACGGCGTACGGCGCGGCGATGGTGGCGGCGGGCTGCCCCCCGAGCAGCACGCGCGGCGTGGGCGCGGTGGGCATGGCCTGCCCGCCGTGCGAGCAGAGCACCGTGGCCCCCAGGTGCAGCACCGGTCCCGGCATCGTCCCCCTCCCTCCGGCGTTTCCGTCGCGTCCGTCGCGTCCGCGGATCGCGTCCCACCGCAACTCCCCATCGAGCCCGAAGGAAACCGCGGTGCGGACGGATCGGCGCTCGTGACGGGCCGCGCCCCCCTTCATCCCTTCACCCCTTCACCCCTTCACTCCATCACTCCATCACTCCATCACACGATCGTCAGCGCCCCCATGTTGATGTTCACCGTGGGGCCGGTGAGGAAGATCGACGCACCCTTGCCGTTCTGGATGAAGATCCCCGCGTCGTTCACCAGGATCATGGCCCCGGTGGCGCTCTTGAGGATGATCCCCCCCGTGGCCGGGGAGGGCGGCATGTCGCTGATCATCAGGGTGTGCTGCGCGGCGCTCTGCAGCACCAGGTTGGGCGAGACGGGGAGCCCCACCCGCGCCAGCGGCGGCACGTCGCTGGCGGCGCCCCAGCGGCACCCGGTCCAGATGGGGTAGTCGGGGTCGCCCTGCTCGAACTCCACCCACACCCCGGCGCCGATGGGGGGCACCAGGTACACGCCCATGGGCGGGCCGGTGGGCCCCGCCAGCGGGGTGCACGCCTCCGCCCAGCTGGAGGGCACCAGCCCCAGCACGTCGGGCACCTGCACCATCAGCCGGCCGCGCATCAGCGGGTCCACGTTGTTGAGCACGATGCCGCGGTACTTGCCGAAGAAGGCGGGGCCCGCCGCCGCTCCCGTGTCGCTCATGCCGGCACCCTGGAGGTGGGGGAGACGACCCCGTCGCGCGACAGGGTGAAGCTCTGCTTGTACTCGCCGCGCTTGAGGGTGTGGGTCACGCTGTTCACGTAGTACATCCCGTCGTAGGTCACCCCCGCCCCCCGCACCCCCACCAGCATGCGCGAGCGCAGCACCCGCCCGTAGCGCACCACGTCCAGCGTGCCGTTGCCGGTGACGGCGTCGGCGGCCGCGAAGCTCATGGACAGGGCGCGGTTGGCGGCCGCCGCCACGCTCAGCTTGGTCGTGTTGTTCATGAACTCCACGCGGCGGGGGGGTGTGAGGCGCGCGCCCAGCGGCGGCCGCAGCACGCTCAGGTTGGGGACCGGGATGGGCAGCGGGATCTTGTTGGTCGCCGGGTCGAAGGTGGTGAGGACCATGATCTTCTTCTGGTCGCCGTCCAGGGAGAAGGAGAGCGACTCCACGTTGGTGTGCGCGTCCATGTTCACGCTGAGCGCGGGCTGGGGGACGGGGATGCGCAGGTCGGGGCCGAAGTAGGCGATGCTGGTTCCCGGCGCCGGCCCCGGCTCCACGTAGAACACGTAGCCGCACCGGCCGGCCAGCAGCCGGACGTGCTGCAGGTCGGTGCCGGTCTGGCCGGGAATCCGCTTTATCGGGATGTCCGTCTCGGGGATGATGGGGGGGATGGCCGCGGGGATGATCCCCAGCACGGCGTACTTGGCCAGGATGGCGTACACCACCGCGATGATCGGCATGCCCGGGTAGCGCATGAACGGCATCTCCACCAGGTCCATCAGCAGCGACAGGTCCTCGCCGGTCACCGTCAGGGTGGTGCGGCCGGGGTCGCTGCTGGGCGAGACCTCGTGCCGGGTGACCACCCCGTCCATCAGCACGTGGGGAAGGCCGCGCACCGTGGCCACCAGGATCACCCGGGTGATCACCGGGTCCAGGTAGCCGGCGGGGAGCATCTGCGTGAGCAGCTTCGACGTCTTTCCCACCGCGAAGGTGAGCTGAAAGCCGCTCTGCCTGGTCCCGCTGGTGACCTGCACGCTTTCCAGCGCCTCCACCACCTCGCGGGGCGCGGGCACCGGCACGCCGGGGCCGATGAGGACGGTGAGCTCCACCCCCTTAAGCACCGCCGCCTCCGGGAATCCCCTCGGGAAGGGTGATGCGCAGCCGGGCGCCCTCCGCCTCCAGCTCGTCGGGCCGCAGCGCGCCGTTGGCGTCGGCCAGGCGCCAGTAGAGCTCCGGGTCGCCGTAGTAGCGGGCGGCCAGGTGGTCCAGCCGCTCGCCCTGCACCACGCGGTGCTCGGCCACGTCGGCGAAGCGCTCCGGCCCGGGGACGAAGCGGCGCTGCAGGTACGCCACCTTCTCCCCGTCCGGGCGAACGTGCACGGCGGTGCCGATGCCGTGGTAGCGGCTGTTGGGCGGGAACGCCGGGGTCCCGGCGGCGGCGCCGCCCAGCAGCGCCTCCAGCGTCCTGAGCGCGTCGTTCACGGCAGCCCCCCGAGGCCCGAGGCGGACAGGGTGCCCGGCGGCGACTTGCCGACGAGCTTCTCCTTGCCCTGCAGGTAGCTCATGAACAGGTGCCCGGCCCGGTGGCCGAAGCCCACGTCGTCCACGCGCAGCACGCGCAGCCCCAGCGACACCTTGGCGCGGATGGGGTTCAGCGCGGGGTCGAACGCCTCTTCCGTCACGCTCAGCTCGGTGACGCGGACGGGAAGGATCCTCTGCCGGCTCCAGACGAAGACGGTGAGCGGGGCCTCCGCGGGGAGGATCTCGATGACCCCCGCGGCGGCCAGCGCCTGCGCCGCCGCCAGCTCCGCGGAGGGCGGGTTCACCAGCATCTCCAGCGCGGCCAGCTGCGGGTGGATGCCCAGCTGCACGGCGTTGCGGTTCTGGTCCGGGAACTCCAGCTGGTCGGCCGCGTCGACCTCGGCCTCGAGCTTGATGCTCTCCACCGCCGAGCCCTTGAGCCGCAGCGCCTCGCTGCGGTCGCCCCCCTCGGCGCCGGCGCCCTGCACCTGCAGGGTGCGCGAGAGGGAGTCGGGGTTGTACTGCAGGGTGATCACCCGCCGGATCGCCGCCGTCTCCGCGTCGATCAGCACCAGGGCGCCCTTGAGCAGCTTCGGCGAGCTGGACAGGCCGGTCACGGCGCGGGCTCCGGGGTGGGGGGGGGCAACGGGATCGAAGGCGTCATTGCGAAGTCTTCCCGGTTGTAAGCGCCGACGAAAGCAGCCATCCCACCAGGCCGGCTTGGGGGCCGTCCACGACGGTCACCTTGGACCAGGCTTCCTTGCCGTCCGCGCCGGCGCGCGTGGCGGTCACCTCCACCCGGGTACCCAGGTCCAGCGTCTGGAGCGCGGTTTCCTTCGCCTGCTCGGGGCTGCCGACCACCTGGGCGTCCGAAACCTTCGTGTTCGCGCCCGCCGCGACGGCCAGATCGAGCGTTTCTCTCCCCCAGCGGTTCTTCCCCTCGTTCCACCGCTTGGCCGCGGCCGCGAACACCGGGCTGGGCACGTCCGTGGAGACGGGGCCGAGCTCGATTTTGGTGAGCTTCCTTCGCGCGTCCATCTTCCAGCCCCAGCAGACGGATCCGTAGAAGGCGCCTTCCTGCGCTCCCTCCAGGGCCACCGCCGTGGTTTCGAACACCTGCTCGGAGTTCGGGCCGGGAGCAGGCATCTCCGGGCGGTCGTAAAGCAGCGCGTCCTGCTTCTGGAGCTCTCCCGAAGCATCGAAATAGCGCCAGCCATGCTCTCCGAACCCTCCCCTGGTGCGCGTGCTGGCCAGCGTGTCTCCCCGGCGCACGCGCCCGGCGGCATACAGGGGGCTACGCGCGCCGGGACGTGTGTCGATGAAGGTGCCGGCGCCGGTCTCGCCGGCCGGGATGGAACGCCTGCGGGCAACTCCTCCGGAGAAATCCGGTTTTCCCGTGTTCTTGCCGGACGTCGCCTGTACCAGGCCGATCCGGGTGGCGTTGACCGCTTTGCCCGGCTTGAACCGCAGGTCTATCTCCATCTTGACGTTGTCCTCGTCCTTCGACGGTTTGTAGCCCTCATAGTTGTCCGTGACGAACTCACCGGCCCACGTCTTCACGGCGCGCTGGACGGTGGGGGCGGCAGGCGCCGAGGCCAGGAGGCACCCGCGTAGCCGCGGCCCCGCGGAGACCCGGCTCTCCGCGCCGGCCGACGTCACTTCGCGCGCGGCCTCATCGGCGGCGCGCTCGGTGGCGTCGCCGGGGCGCCCCAGGCGGAGCGGCCCGGCGGTGGGTGGACGGGCGGACTGCTGGACCACGTGCGCCAGCTCGTGCGCCAGCAGGCGCCGGCCCTCGTCGCGACGCGGCGCCCAGGCCCCGGCGCCGAACACGACGTCGCTTCCCAGGGTGTACGCGCGTGCCTGCAGCCGCCCGGCCGATGCCTCTGCCCGCGGCCCCGTGTGGACGCGTACGCGGCCGAAGTCGTGGCCGAAGCGCGCTTCCATGAAGGCGCGGGTACTGGAATCGAGCGGCGCGCCGGGAGAACGCAGGACTTCGTGCACGGACGGCGGTGCGGCACCCGGTCCCGCGCGTTCCGGGGTTCGCGCCCTCTGCAGCCTC
>DASTNU010000214.1:0-3606 GCA_035720605.1 Longimicrobium sp.
TTGTGGACGAAGGCGAGGTCCGGCCCCCACGCCAGCGCCGCGGCGAGCGCCGAATCCATCCCCCGCTCCGCGATCCCGAAGTGCGGCGACCCCTCCGGCGCCGGCGAGGGCGCGTCCGGCCGCGGCGGATCGAGGTGCAGCAGCGCGACCTCGTGTCCGCGCGCCGCCAGCGCCGGCATCACCGCGGCCAGGTAGTTCTGCACCCCGCCCGCGTCGCCGATGCCGTCGTTGGCGAAGAGGATGCGCACCGGTCGGGTCAGTCGGGGCAGTACGCGGGCGCGATCCTGCGCACCTCGTCCGGCGGGATGCGCAGCCGCGCGATCATCGTCTGGTTGTACTGCCGCGCGCGCAGGTACTCCCGGGTGCGGTACCGCCGGTGCGCCGGGTTCACCATCATCCCGCCGGTGCCGGGAAGGAGGTGAAAGCCGTAGCGGTTGATGAGGCAGCGGTTGACGATGGGCGGCGCGTGGATGTCGTTCAGGGAGTCTTCCACCGCCCAGAAGCGCGTGTCCCGGCGCGCGAACGCGGCGGCGGCCAGGCGGGCCGGGTCGCGGCCCATCCGCACGCGCTCCCAGTAGATGTCCAGGTGCGCCATGGCCAGCAGCGCCAGCAGCACCGTCAGCACGCCGATGGGGATGGGCGCGATGCGCCGCCCCCAGCGCGGCAGCCGCTTCCACGCCCACGCCATGGCGATCGGCGGCACCGCGGCCAGCAGCA
Source organism: Longimicrobium sp. (assembly GCA_035720605.1). Classification (GTDB taxonomy): domain Bacteria; phylum Gemmatimonadota; class Gemmatimonadetes; order Longimicrobiales; family Longimicrobiaceae; genus Longimicrobium. Next base: position 718 of record DASTNU010000214.1, read on the forward strand.
GCAGCCCCAGCGTGCGGACGATCGCGCCGAAGGGGGTGATCGGCCGGCCGTAGGGACCGCGCACCATCACGATGGAGGCGACGACGACGGTGAGCAGGATGGCGGCGAAGAGCCACGGGGCCCGCTGCTCCGGGAACCCCGCCTGGGCGGCGCCGTGCCGGGTGCGCGGGCTCACGAGGCACGCTCCAGCCGCAGGCACTCGCCCTCCAGCGCCCACGGGTCCGGCACCGGGCGCAGGGGCACGGCGCGCAGCCCCTGCCGCGCCAGCTCCGCGCGCACGTCGTCCGGCGACAGGCCGCGCTCGCGCCAGACGGTGGGGTGCATCTCCACGAAGAGCGCCAGCCCGTCGCCGCCACGGGCGATGGTCTCGCGGGCGCCGCGCAGCGCCTCCAGCTCCCACCCCTCCACGTCGATCTTGATGAGCGTGGGCGCGATCCCCTCCCGCGCGCAGAAGTCGTCGATCGTCATCGTCTCCACCGTCCGTGTCCCCTCCCCCGTCCCCGGTGCGAGCCTGCTGGTGCCCTGCTGGTCCGCGCCGGCCAGCGCGGCCGTCCCGGCCCGGTCCGAGATGGCGGCGGGCACGGGGTGCACGACGCCGGCCAGACCGTTCATCTCCACGTGCCGCCGCAGCCCGTCGTACGCGGGCGGGGACGGCTCGAAGGCGTAGACGCGGCCGCCCGGGCGCATCCACATCCCCAGCAGCAGCGCGTAGGCGCCCACGTTGGCGCCCACGTCCAGGGCGATGCCGCCCGGCGCCGCGGCGGCGCGAAAGGCGTCGTACTCCACCGGGTTCCAGCCGATGAAGCGGTACTCCGGCAACACCCGCACCGTCTCGCCGCCGGGGAGGGTGCTGGCGATGCCGCCACCCCCGCCCAGCGCCGTCCGGTAGAGCGAGACCAGCCGCCGCCGCAGCCCGCTTTCCGGCACCAGCCGCGCCACCACCGCGCCCACCGCCTCCAGCGGCGAGCGGCGGCGGTAGGCGTGGCCTTCGGCGGTGTGGATGTCGTCGGGCATCGGGTGCGGGGCCGGGGACGGCGATCGAAATCACCGGGAAGAAAGCGATCGACACCGCCGCGAACGGAGCGATTGGATTCGCGGCTACAACATCACGCCGTCCGCCTTCGCGGACAAGAACGGGCGAGACGCGTGCTGGACGGTGAACACCTCGTTTCGGGCTAGCACGGGGTTCGCAGCAGGTGTCGCGCGAGCATCATCCTCCGTGTTATGCGGCGTGACCATCCAGGAAGGAAGCAACAGCGTGACGATCACACTCGATTTGCCGACGGACCTCGAACGGGAACTCGCCCAGGAGGCAGAGCGCCTCGGCCTGCCGCTCGCAGAATACGCGATCCGCGTGCTCGCTGGCGGACGTACGCCGCACTCCGGCGCCAGCACACCACTCACGGGTGCGGAACTGGTCGAATACTGGACCCGCGAGGGCATCCTCGGCAGCCGCGCGGACATCGGCGACCCGATCTCGTTCGCGCGCGAGCTGCGCGAGCAGAACCAGAATCGTAACCGCGCGTAGGCCGTGTACCTGCTCGACACGGACGTCCTCATTGACGTACAGCGCGGCCACCCACCCGCTGTGGCCTGGTTCAGCAGTCAGACGGATCCGCTGGCAGTGCCGGGATTCGTCGTCATGGAGCTCGTCCACGCCGCACGCAACGCTCGCGAGCTCCAGGACGCGCGCAAGCTGGTTGCGCCATTCCCGGTGATCTGGCCTACCGAAACCGATTGCGCGCGGCACTCTCCGACCTTGTCGCACTCCACCTCTCCCACAGCCTCGGGCTGATCGATGCACTGATCGCGGCCACGGCGGTCGGACAGGGTGCGACGCTCTGCACGTTCAACGTAAAGCACTACCGGCCCGTACCCGGCTTGGCATTGGCGCAGCCGTACGAGCGCTGATTCCCTACTCGATCGTGAAGTCCGGCGTGCGCGGGCCGTCGTTGCTGCGGCCGGTGGAGTCGTTGAGCATCACCCGCACGTAGTAGCTGCCGGGCGCGGGCACGGGGAGCCAGACGTAGCCCCGCCTGCTCCACCGCGGCGCGTCCGGCTTCAGCGGGGTGGTGGTGCTGACGAACGGCAGGTCGTTGCGGGCGTCGTGCAGGGTGTACGCGAACGGGACGCTGCGTCCCTCCATTCCGTCGATCCGCAGCGTCACCTCCACCGCCACGCCCCTCTCGGTGCCGAAGGATCCGTCGTAGCCCGGCACGTCCAGGCGCGCGCTGTCCGGCATCGCCATGAACTCGGACCGCGTGGCAGGACGCCAGCCGACCACGCCGCTCGAGAGGACGGTTCCGTCTCGACCGGGTGCATCGCCATCCCCACCGCACGCGCCAGCAGAGCCGGCGAGAAGGGTGAGAAGGAGCGCGGTGCGCAGGCGGGGAATGAGGGCGCAGTGTTGCATCCGAGGGTCGTTCTGGTGAGTTCGTTGGACGGATCAGGTGGCCGAACGGGTGCGTTCCGCCGCCTGGCGCAGGATGGCGCCCAGCCGCGCGCCGTAGCGTTCGAGGGATGCAATCTGCTCGATGCGGGCGCGCGCCGCACGGGCCAGGCGCGCACGCATCGGCGCGTCGCCGATCAGTCGGCGGAGCGCGACGGCCAGGGCGCGCGGATCGTCCGGCGGGACGAGGAGGCCGGTGGCGGCGTGCTGCACGATCTCGGGGATGGCGTTGATGCGCGTACCGATGGACGGAAGACCCGCCGCCGCGGCTTCCTGGAACACCATCCCGAACGCCTCGCCGCGCGTGGGCATGGCGAAGAGGTCCGCGCGGCGCCACAGATCGAACCACGCCGGCGTGTAGGCGCGCACGCCGCGGTGCACCACCAGCCCGCCGGCGTCCAGCGGCGTCACGGCGGGCGAGTCCGTCACCAGGTCCAGCA
>DASTNU010000215.1:0-3222 GCA_035720605.1 Longimicrobium sp.
CATCCCCGGCCCTTCCCCCACAAACGGCGTGGGGGAAGGGTGACAGGCAGCTTCGTGCGCTGGCCGGCATGAGTGCGTGAGTGGACGCGCTCCGGCGTGGCCTCTCCCTGAGCGGCTGAAGCCGCCGCAACAACGGCGGAAAGCCCCGCAAACTGCGCGGGGCTTCAACTGCATCGGAGCCGACACTTTGTCGCGAAAAAGCCCCGTCCCGGATTCCCGGGATGGGGCTTGCCACGTGCGAGTCCGCGCAGGCGGACTTCGTGATTTTCCAGCAGCGGTTTCAACCGCCGGACGCGGAGCCGGCCCATCCCTCCACATCATCCCGCCCCCGCACTCACACACTAACGCACTGACGCACTCACGCACTCTCGCACTCACGCACTCACGCACTCACGCACTAACGCACTTACTCCAGGCCGTAGTCGCGGATCTTGTAGGACAGCGCGCGGACGGAAAGGTCCAGCAGCTCCGCGGCTTTCGTGCGGTTGCCGCGGCACTGCTCCAGCGCCCGCGCGATCAGCTTCTTCTCCAGCGCGGGCAGGCGGCGCTTGACCGAAAGGTCGCCGTCGGCGTCCGGCAGCTCGAAGGGGTGGCGGCCGGTGCGCACGTGTGGCGGCAGGTGATCGATCCCGACGCGCCCGCCGGAGAGCACCAGCGCGCGCTCGATCACGTTCTCCAGCTCGCGCACGTTGCCCGGCCACCCGTATTGGGCCAGCACCGGCACCAGGTCGCGCGGCACACCCGGCGCATCCACCCCCAGCCGCCGGGCGTGCAGCCGCAGAAAGTGCTCGGCCAGGAGGGGAATGTCCTCCGGGCGGGTGCGCAGCGGGGGGACGTGGATCTGCACCACGTTGATGCGATAGAACAGGTCCTCGCGAAAGCGCCCCTCGCGCACCTCGTCCACCAGGTCGCGCGCGGTGGCGGCGAGCACCCGCACGTCCACCGTGCGCTCGCCGCTGCCGCCCAGCCGGCGGATCCTGCGCTCCTGCAGCACGCGGAGGAGCTTGACCTGCAGCGGCAGCGACAGCTCCCCCAGCTCGTCCAGGAAGAGCGTGCCGCCGTCCGCCTGCTCGAAGAGCCCTTCGCGGGCCCGGTCCGCGCCGGTGAAGGCGCCCTTCTCGTGGCCGAAGAGCTCGCTTTCCAGCAGGTTCTCGGGAATGGCGCCGCAGTTGACGGCCACGAAGGCCCGGTCGCGCCGCGGCGAGGCGCGGTGCACGGCGCGGGCGATGGCCTCCTTGCCGCTCCCGCTCTCCCCGGTCAGCAGCACCGTGGACGGGAACGGCGCCACCCGCGCGGCCAGGTCCATCACCTCCTTCATGGCGTCGGAGACGCCGACGACGCCCTCGAACCCCTCCACCTGCCCCACCTCGCGGCGCAGCAGCGCCACCTCGCGGCGCAGCTGCTCGCGCTCCCACGCCTTGCGCAGGGTGAGCACCACCTCGTCGGCGTTGAAGGGCTTGGAGATGAAGTCGTAGGCGCCGCGGCGCATGGCCTCGACGGCGGCGTCGTGGGTGCCGTACGCGCTCATCATCACCACCAGGGCGGTGCCGCCGGCCTCCTGGTACCTCTCCAGGAACTGCAGCCCCCCCATGCGCGGCATGCGGACGTCGCAGAGGACCAGGTCCGGCTCGTCGGCCAGGGCCAGGCGCAGCCCGGCCTCGCCGTCCTCGGCCACGGCCACCTGGTACCCCTCGTCGCGCAGGATGAGGAGCAGGGTGTGGCGCAGCCCCGCCTCGTCGTCGATGACCAGAATGCGCCTGTCGCTCACGCCTGCCGCCGGGTGGGGAGGGTAAGGGTGAAGACGGCGCCGCCGCCGGCCCCCGATGACGCCTCGATGCGCCCCCCGAAGTCTGCCACGGTGCTCGCGACGATGGCAAGGCCCAGCCCGGTGCCTTCGCCGGGCGCGCGGGTGGTGAAGAAGGGGTCGAACACCTTGTCGATGTGCTCCGGGGGAATGCCGGGCCCGGTGTCGGCCACGGTCGCCTGCACGGTCTCGGTGCCGGGCTCGATGCGGTGCGGGTCGCGCACCGAGACCACGCGCGGCCGGCGCAGGTGCGCGTAGCTGATCCCCGGCGGATCGTCCGCGCGGCGGGCGGGGATGCCCACCTGGGCCTGGTAGCGCGCCTGCCGGGTCGCGACGGTGATGGCCCCGCTGCCGTCCATGGCCCGGCGCGCGTTGTCGACCAGGTTGATGAACGCCTGCTCCAGCAGGTGCGGGGCGCCGTGCAGCGGGGGAAGGTTCTCCGCCAGCTCCAGGCGCAGGTCTATCCCGTCGAGCGCGCCCTGGACGCGCAGCACCTCCACGGCGGCGCGGACGGCGGCGTTCACGTCCACCGGCTCGCGGTCCGCCGGGGCGGGGCGGGCGTAGTCCAGCAGCCCGCGGATGATGCGGTCGATGCGCCTGGCCTCCGCCTCCACACCCGCCGCCAGCTCGGGGTCCACGCCGCGGCGGTGCAGCACGGCCGCGTAGCCCAGCAGGGCTCCCAGCGGGTTCCCCACCTCGTGCGCCACCCCCGCCGCCAGCCGGCCGATGGAGGCCAGCTTCTCCGCCTCCACCAGGTCGCGCTGGGTGGCCAGCAGGCGGCGGTTGGTCTCGTCGAGCGAGCGGACGTTGTGGGCCAGCTTCTCCTGGTTCTCCAGCAGCTGCTCCGTCATGCGGTTGAGCGCGTCGGAGAGGGCGGCCATCTCGCGGGTGCCGGCGGCGGGGGCGCGGCGGGCGTAGTCGCCGCCCGCCACGGCCTCGGCGGCGGCCACGGCGTCCTGCACGGGGCGCAGCACCAGGCGCCGGATGAGGTGGTTGGCCAGCAGCAGGTACACGGCGGCGTCCAGCACCAGCACGGCGGCCAGCAGCCAGCGGGTGCCGGGGTTCACCAGCCGCACCACGGCGTGGGTGCTCACGCCCAGCAGCGCGGCGGCCAGGGCCAGGAAGGTGAGGTTGAAGAGGATCTCGGCACGCAGCGAGCCCCGGCCGGGGCCGGGGCTCGCTTCGGCCGGCGTGCGCGGGTTTCTCACGCGGCCGGGGATGCGGCGATTCGCCGCCGGAAGGGTCAGGCGGCCGCCGGCTGGCGCCGGCGCGCCGCGGATGCACGCTGGGGTGCGCCGCGCGGCTTGCCTTCGAAGGCCTCGCGGGCGAGCTGGTGCCACACGCGGTCGATCACCGCCCCCGTGGGCTCGTTCCAGGCGACCACCCCTTCGGCGCGGACCTGCTCCATGGCCCTGCGC
>DASTNU010000216.1:0-2927 GCA_035720605.1 Longimicrobium sp.
CGGCGGCGGCGCAGCCGGAGCAGCCTCCCGCGCCCGCGCCGCTGCGGCCGTACACGGTGCCGCCGGTGGAGGAGTTCCGGCTCCCCAACGGCGTGCGCGTGGTGGTGGTGCGCGACGCCAAGCTCCCCATCGTGGCCGGCCGCATCATGGTGGATGCGGGCGCCGCGCTGGAGTCGGCGGAGAGCTCCGGCCTGGCGGTGCTCACCGGCGACCTGCTGGACGCCGGGCTGCCGGACCTGACCGGCTCGCAGATCGTGGAGGAGATGGAGCGGCTGGGCGCGGAGTTCGGCACCAGCGCCAGCTACAGCTACGCCTTCGCCACCGTCACCGCGACGAAGTCCGCCTTTCCGAGCGCCTTCGGGCTGGCGGCGCGGACGGTGATGGAGCCCACCTTTCCCGAGGCGGAGTTCCAGCGGGTGCAGGGGCAGAACGTGGCGCAGGCGGTGCAGATCCGCTCGTCGGTGGAGGGGCTGGCCGACGAGGCGTTCTCGCGCGCCGTCTTCGAGTCCAGCGCCCCCTACTCGCGCCCTCCCTACGGCAACCCCGCCTCGCTGCAGCGGCTCACCCGCGACGACGTGGTGAGCTGGCACCGCACCCGCTACGCGCCCGGCATCACCACCGTGCTGCTGGTGGGCGACGTGACGGTGGACGAGGCGCGGCAGATGACGACAGGCACCATCGGCCGGTGGAGCGCGCCGGCGGTGCAGGTGCCGGTGGTGCAGAACCCGGCGCGGCCGGTGGCGGGGACGCGGGTGATCCTGATCGACCGGCCCGGCTCGGTGCAGTCCGGCGTGAGCGTGGGGCAGGCGGGGATCGGCTTCGCGGACCCGGCGTACTTTCGCATGCTGGGGCTTTCGCAGGTGCTGGGCGGCGGCTTCAACGCCCGCATCAACATGAACCTGCGCGAGCGGCACGGGTGGACGTACGGGGCCTTCAGCAACCTGCTGGCGCTGCGCGGCGCGGGGACCTTTACCGTGGGCTCGTCGGTGCGCACCAACGTGACGGACAGCGCCGTGGCGGAGATCGTGCGCGAGTTCCGGCGCATCGTGGACGAGCCGGTGCCGCCGGAGGAGCTGCAGGGGGCCATCACCAACCTGGTGGGGAGCTTTCCCAGCAGCGTGCAGACGGTGCAGGGGCTGATGCAGCGCATGCAGGCCGTGCTGCTGTACGGGCTGCCGGTGGACTACTACGCCAGCTACCGCGAGCGCATCGCCGTGCTCACGCCCGGGGACATCGCCGCCGTGGCGCGCGAGAAGCTGACGCCCGACGCGCTGACCATCGTGGTCGTCGGCGACCTGGCCCAGATCGAGGCGCCGATCCGCGCGCTGAACCTGGGCACGGTGGAGGTGTGGGACCCCGACGGCAACCGCGTGCGGTAGCCCGTTTCGGGGAAGGTGAAAACGCGGGCGGCCCGGATCATCCGGCGCCGCCCGCGCCGTTTCCGGAGACGCCTCTGCCTCTCTACGGAATCGAGGCAAACCGCATCGGAGCGTGCAAAGGAACGTGGTTGGATCGTAGAGGTCTGGAGGGATCCGCCGTCTTCGTTTCCCGGCTCAGCCCGGCTCCTCTGTATACGAATTTTTCGGATGGGGATGATACATCGCCCGCATCCGCGTGCGTGATCCGCGGGCCGGATGGCGGCGGTGGATCATCACGCTATGGCGCGTAACGAATCGGGCGCCTACTGTTCACCGTCCGGCCCACTGCGCGTCCCGTCTGACGTATCGCATGACAAACGCCCTTCGCGGAATTCATCCCCGCCTGATTCCCGGGCCTCCGGCCCCGCGCCCCTCGCTGGGGATCCTGTCCACCCTGCAGAGCCTGGGCGACGACTTTGCCTGGGCGGTGTGGTACGCCGTCTGGCGGGCGCGGGGGGAAGACGGCGCGCCCGACGCGGAAGACGTCGGCGAGCGCGCGGACCGCTTTGACGCGGCACTGGGGCGCGTTCCGGAGCTGGACGACGCGCTGCGGACCCTGTGCGGCTACGCGCAGGCGATCGTTGCCCGGCCGGAGGCGGCGGACGCACTGCTGCGCGTGAGCGAGTGGGCGCTGGAGCAGGGCATCGGCGAGCCCGCCATGCAATGCGCGGACGCGGCGGCGGCGCTGATGCCGGAGAGCGCGCGCCGGGCGCTGGCGGCGGGGCGGGCCAGCCGCATCTTCGGCGAGGTGGCCCGGGCGGAGATGTACTACGAGCGCGCGGTGACACTGGCCCGGATCTCGAAGAAGTGGCGCACCTACGTGCGCGCCCACCTGGGGCTGGGGCAGGTGAAGAAGGCGCTGGGCGACCCCGCCGCCGCGCGCGCCCACTACTTCACCGCCGCCCGCGCCGCCCGCAGCCTCTCCGGCGAAAAGTGGCTCGCCGCGCAGACGCGGCACGACCTGCTGGGCCTCGCGGCCGAGGTGGGCGAATTCGACGAAGCGCTCAGGCACGCGGAGAAGGCGCTGGAGTGGTATCCGCGCCATCATCCAGGTCTCCCTGCGCTCGCGCACGACTTCGCCTTCCTGCTCGTCAGGATGGACGAATGCAGGGATGCGGTGCCGTTGCTCGAGGCGGTTCTGCCAAAGCTGTCTCCTCGGGATCAGGTCATTGGCTGGAGCACCCTTGCGCGCGCGTCTGCGCGGATCGGTCAGCTGGAAGGCTATCAGCGAGCGGTCGAAAGCACGCTTCGATTGGTTGGCTTGTTCGATCACCATGCCGCCGCCGCGTTCGCCAATCTCGCGTGGGGTGCCGTTCACCTGTGTCTGCACAAAGATGCAGAGCAGTATGCCGTGCGAAGCCTCGAGATCTCAGCGTTGCGCGTAGAGGTCGAGGCAGAGAAGGCCGCACAGGCAGTGCTGGCAGTCATCCGGACCGCCGTTCCGGCTGGTCCGGATGTGTCCGCCACAGGTTGTGACTCCCACTCCTCAGGGTACCTGTCCAGGGATAT
>DASTNU010000217.1:0-3946 GCA_035720605.1 Longimicrobium sp.
GACCCGCGGCTCGCCTGGACCCTGGTGGCGGAGCTGGACCGCATGTACCCCGCCGCCCGCGCCCGCGACGAGGGGTTTCCCTACGAGCCCCTGTACCGGCGGATGCTGGCGGCCGCCGTGCTGGCGCGCGCCGGCCAGGCCGACAGCGCCCGGGCGGTGGTGGCGCGGCTCCGCGCCCAGGCGGCGGCCGACCCGGAGCTTCGCACCCCCCTGCTGTACGACGAGGCCTACGTGGCGCTGTTCCTGGGCGACCGCGCGGGGGCCCGGCGCCTGCTGGACCGTTATCTGGCCGAACGGCCGGCCTTTCGCGCCTCCGTGGCTCGCGACGCCGTCTTCCGCGACCTCTTCGCCGGAGCCGCGGCGCCTCCCTGACCGGGCCAGACCGGGCTGGCCGTCGCCTCTGTCCCGGACGTCCCCGCCTGCGCCCACAGCACCATGGTACGGCCCGCCATGTCGGCGTATTCCGAGCGCGGCAGGTGCATCGTGGCGTATACGGGGGAGGGAGAGGGGTCCTCGGCGTCGCGCCCGGCCGCGTGGCCGAAGCGGTCCAGCCGCTGCGTAATGGCACTCTTCAAGTCTTCCATGCTGTTGGACGAGGGCGGCTTGATCAGGCCGTCCCACTTCCCCATCAGGAACCCCTCAAAGAGCCACGCGTCGCCCCCCTTTACCGAGGCGTAGTAGGGAACGAGCAGCGTCTCCACCGCGCCGTCGGTCCAGAACAGCGAGTCGGGAACGAACTCGGTGGCGGTTTCGTCCTGGCCGGGAATCAGCGTCTGCACGATGGGCGAGCCGTCCGTACCGACTACGTGGAGCACCACGTGGCTCGGCACGGGGCGGTCGGGGCGAACCGGCCGGGCCAGCGCACCGAACAGGGCGCCCCCGATCACCTCCGGGGGCGACGTGTCCGGGTACACCACGGGAACCAGCGTCGCCTCCTCGGTGGAGAACGCGACGAAGTGCCCCCGCATTCCGCTCACGAACTCGGCCACGTCGCGCGCCACCACGCTCTCGACGCTCTCGGTGATCTCCCACCCGTGACGCACCTCCGTGGGACCGGATCCGAGTGTCACGCCCTCGCCGCCGCGCGGCAGCCCGGTGGAGTATCGCTCCGTGAACTCGTCAAGGGTGAGCAGCCTGAGCGACGAGCCCCCCTCCTCCAGGCACACCAGCCCCACGGTGCGCGCCAGCGACAGGGGCGTCCCCTCGGCGGGCGGCTGCCGGCCGAGGAGGCAGGCGATGGCGCACACCTGCACCACGTCGGCCGGGTAGCCGTACCATGCGTCGAAGAGCCGGCCCAGGAACCGCGGCGCATCGTCGGCCGCGGCCGACGCGTAGAAGGGGACGAGGAACTTTTCCACCGCGCTCTCGCTCCAGAACAGCGCGCTCACCCGGTCTCCCGACACCGTGAGGGTCGGCGGGCTTATGTCGGAAGTGGGAAATCCCCAGGGCACCGAGAACTCCACTTCCTTCACCAGCGGGCGCGAGACGGCCGATCGGGTGAACACCGGCAGCGTCGGGCGAGTGCCCGAGTTGTCCAGCACCATGTGCCCGGTGCCCGCGTCATAGACGAAGTTCAGCTGGTGATCCCTCACCGCGCTCGCCCACTCCGCCGCCATGCGCAGGGCGCGATATGCGGGGGGGTGCGTCTGCGAAGCGGATGCGGCGGGTTCGTCGAGTCGGCTCATTGTCGTGGCTCCCGTTTGAAAGGAAGGAAAGGCCTCTCCGGCCGCGGAACGCTCCGTCCGCACCGGTGAGGGGAAGATCGTGGAAGGGCGTCACAGTCCTTTCCTCGTCATCATCAATGAGGGAAACCCGGCTGGAGGGAGGCCTCGCCCCGGTTGTTCGTGACCGCGGACGACGAGGGTGAGGGATGCGCGCCGCGGTGGCGGGAGCCGTGCGTGGTGGGGCTTCGTCCGCGGGATCAGACGTGGCCCAGGCGCGGAACACAGGGTAGAGATCACCGAACCGGAGGAGGCTGCCGTGAAGGCATGGCTCGAGATCCCGGGGAAGAGCTCCCACATCCTTCGGTCGGCCCACATCTCGTCCGTCCAGCTCACCCCGCCCTCGCAAGTCCTCACGAGCGACGCCGGCCACGCGCGTCCATTCGGGGCGCGACGGACGACTACGTGGATACTCGACCACGATTCATCCCCGCGTGCACCGACCATGCCTCCAGCTTTCCACACCAGCCGAGGTGGAAACGCTCGCGCCAGCGACTACCGGGGTAGCTGCGAGGATCGAGGACACTCCAATGGCCCCGCCACCCACTGCACGGTGACGGGGCCATCGTTCAACGCACGGCCGATTTGATGCGAGAGTTGCTACGAAGACCCGCTCGACAGGACGCTACGCACGCCCTCGGCCACCGTACCGGATCGCCGTACGTTACGCGTTCCCGCATACCATTCGTAGCCCTTGTCGCTCCCCGCCGTTCCGCTGCGGCAGGACGACGCCGAAACATCAAGGATTTACAACATCTTCCTGCGAGAACAGGAATTCCTCCGTTCACTCCGTGTGAGGCAGATCAGTTCAGTTGCCCTGGCTGGAGGGCGGCACCATCCCCTTGAGGCGCATGTAGGTGACGATGTTGCCGTAGTGCTCGAAGTCGTGCGCGGCGTTCAGCGCCAGCATCCCCAGGCGGGTGCGCTGCTGTCCGAACAGGTTCCCCACCTGCATCGCCGCCTGGTCGCTTTGCGCGTAGGCGCGGTCGCACAGGGCATTGGACGCCTGCAGCGCCTCGATCAGCGCCGCCTTCGCCGTCACCTGCTCGTAGTTCTGCGTGGCCGGGCTGGTCTCGCCCAGCGCCAGGGCGCAGATCATGAACTGCGCGTTGGCGATGTGCCCGATCAGCTGCCCGAAGCTGCGCACCTCGGGGGTGGGCTTGAAGCCGTAGTCCGCCTCCGGCATCTGCTCCGCGGCGGCGACCACGTACGCACGCACCGGCGTGTACACGCCCGCGACGGAGCTCATGGCGGGGTTCTCCTGCGCCAGCGCCGGCGCGGCACAGAGCGTGAGCAGAGCGGTCAGGAGCCGTTTCATCGGGGTGCCTCGTGTCGGGTGTTATAGGGTGTGGATCGGGATGGTGGGTGAGCCGAGCGACTATATGCGGTCCGACGGGGTGCACGCGCAACCTTCGCGTGGGCCGCGCGCCCTCGTCGGCTGCGCGGGGTGGACGCTCCCGCGCGAGGTGCAGGCGCGGTTCCCCGCGGAGGGCTCGCACCTGGAGCGCTACGCCGGCCGCTTCCCGGCCGTGGAGATCAACTCGTCCTTCCACCGCCCGCACCGCCCCGCGACGTACGCGCGGTGGGCGGAGAGCGTGCCGGCCGGCTTCCGCTTCTCCGTCAAGCTGCCGAAAGCCGTCACCCATCAGCGGCGGCTGGTGGATGCGGACGATGCGCTCGCCGCATCCCTGGCGGAGGCGGGCGCCCTCGGCGGCAAGCTGGCCTGCCTCCTCGTCCAGCTGCCGCCCAGCCTGGAGCTCGATGCGGACGCGGCGGCGCGGTTCTTCACCGCCCTCGCCGCGCGCACGGACGTCCCGGCGGTCTGCGAGCCGCGGCACCCCACCTGGTTCACGCCGGAGGCGGACGACCTGCTGCGCACGTTCCGCGTGGCGCGGGTGGCGGCGGACCCGGCTCGCGTTCCCGCGGCGGCGGAGCCGGGTGGATGGGCGGAGATCGCGTACTACCGCCTGCACGGCTCGCCGCGCGTCTACTATTCCGCGTATGATGCCGGGTACCTGGACGCGCTCGCCGCCCGCATCCTTGGCGACCGGGCGGCGGGACGGCAGGTGTGGTGCATCTTCGACAACACCGCCGCCGGCGCCGCGGCGCGGAACGCGCTGGACCTGCTGGCGCGGCTGGATGTGAGCGGGTGAAGGGGTGATCGGGTGATCGGAGGGTCCCCGGCACCCCACCTGGTTCACGCCGGAGGCGGACGACCTGCTACG